>JACMKY010000536.1 GCA_014379925.1 Cytophagales bacterium
CCTCATCAAAGCGCTGGGTGAATACCTGGGTGGTGGATTTGTCGGGACCGTCGGAATGATCGATGGTGACGTTTTTTATCTTGGCCTCAAAGGCTTTTGGGGACGCCCCTGGTTTCAACAGCACAAACGACTGTACCGAATTGTTGCCCCATGATTTGTCATCCCATCCTAGCTTGGTCAGGTAGGCCCAACTCATCAGGTACTCGAACTCAAAGGCAGTATGGTTGGGTAAATCCCGGAGCACCCCCGTCACGGTAAACTGATCGGCCGTGTCGATCCGAATAACTTTCCCCATGGCTTCCTCGCGGCCAAATAGTTTCCTGGCCAGCTTCTCGGTCAGCACGATATTGTAGGTACCCGTCAACGCCGTGCCGGGTGCCCCTTTCAAGAGGGGGAAGGAGAATACGTTCAGAAAACCGGGATCGACAAAGTCTCCTTGCACATTGAGCTTCTTGTCGCCATAGGTAAAAAGGAAGCCGGTTCCGTTTACGCGAACGGCCTCTTCCACTTCGGGAAAATTCTCTTTGATGGTAGGGGCCAGGATTTTGGGCGTGGAGTTCCAGGCCCAGAGTTCACCGTTGAACCGGTCGCGGTTATTCAACGTGTAGATGCGGTCGCCTTTGGCGTGAAAGCGGTCGTGGCTGACTTCGTTCTGAATCCACAACAGAATCAGGATGGCACTGGCCATCCCGATCGCCAGACCGGAGAGATTGATCACGGAAAAGGCTTTGTTGCGCAGCAGGTTGCGAAGGGCTATTCTCAGGTAGTTGGTAAGCATAGCAATGGAGATAAAACGCGAAGGATTGCCGTATTCAAGCCCGTTTTTTAGGTGCCACAATTTGGTCCACTGATGCTGAACAAATATATTGCCAAGCCGCTCGTCTGGTGGCAGTCTACTCATAGCCACCCATTTACGCACGTGGGTTGCCACTGCCACTGTTCATTATCGTACACGCAAGCGTGCGCTTTCGGAACAAGTGAGCGAAAAAAGGCGGCACTACCGTAGTTGAGTTGGTGGAGGGCCATTGGTCGTTTCCAACAAATCAGGCCATTACGCATTTGGATTGCCCAGCGTCGCCCGACCCGACAAATTATTTCCTTTTTTTATTGACGACGGATCAATGCCATCTTGTTATTTCTTTTTTTATTGGTGGCGGATCGATGCCATCTTGTAGACGTCTGCGTAAATTACCCTACTCGTATTTACGTCGCAATCGTTTTTCCGATTTCTGGATATCTTACAATTGTATTTCTCCCCAAAAACATCGGAAAGTGCCTGAAGAAACTGGTGAAACTGCTCAGGGTAAGCTACTTAAAAACACCATTCGTCCAAGGTTTACCAGGTTAGTTTGCAAGACGTTGTCCTTCTCTAAAGAAGGATGGATGCTTGATCTTCGTTTCAACCTCCGGGCCTGTCACCACAACGTGAGCCAAGCATGTAAAATCAACCACCAACTACCAGATACCGCGACCAGGTTTGACTGTTGTTTGTTCACCCATACCCGGGTATTTTTATCCCTTTAAACCAGCACGCAATCAACCATTAAACGCCGCCAACGACAATTCCCGATGCGAACCGCGATTCTCTGCTTTTTGGGCTGGTTAGCCTTCGTACCGCCTCTTTTTGCCCAACGAACGGAGATTAAATACCTGTCCGGTACGGGTAAGGACGATACCGTAGACTGGGAATTTCAATGCACCGCAGGCCGGAACAGTGGTAGGTGGACCACCATCCCGGTGCCGTCGAACTGGGAATTGCAGGGGTTTGGCAACTACGATTATGGCTTCGGAAAAGAAGACTCGCTGGAGGTGGGTTTGTATCGGCACTCGTTCACCGTTCCGGCCAACTGGCAGCAGAAACGAATTTTTATCGTATTCGACGGCTCCATGACCGATACCGAAGTAAAGATCAATGGTCAGTTAGCCGGGCCAATCCACCAGGGGGCTTTCTACCGCTTTCGGTATGACATTACGGCCCTGTTGAAGATTGGACAGGCCAATCAGTTGGAGGTCCGCGTCAGCAAAGTGTCGTCGAACTGGACGGTCAACGACGCCGAGCGCAAGGCCGATTTCTGGGTATTTGGCGGCATCTTTCGACCGGTATTTCTGGAAGCCTACCCCCAGCAGCGCATCGAGCGAGTCGCGATCAACGCCAAAGCCGACGGCTCATTTTTGATGACCGTGTTCGCCGACGGCTTCAAAACGCCCATGTCGGTCGAAGCCCGGGTGCTGGACCGGCGCGGACAACCGGTTGGTCAGCCGATGACGGCGGCGATTCAGCCGGGCGACAGTGCTACTCAGGTTCGTGGGCAAGTGAACGCTCCGGCGCGGTGGTCGCCCGAATTCCCGAACCTGTACCGGGTAAAGGTTAGCCTGAAAAACAAAGCAGCGGTGACCCACACGCTGACCGAAACCTTTGGCTTCCGAACGGCTGAACTCCGGGAGCGCGATGGCTTTTACCTCAACGGGCAGAAAATCCGGTTCCGGGGCGTGAACCGGGGCAGCTTCTGGCCTACCACCGGCCGCACGACGAACCGGCAGATCAGCCTGCAGGACGCGAATCTGATCAAGGACATGAACATGAACGCCGTTCGGATGTCGCACTACCCGCCCGACAAGCACTTTCTGGAGGTATGCGACTCGCTGGGGCTATTGGTCATTGATGAGCTGACGGGCTGGCAATACCCGCCCTACGACACCGAAGTAGGCCGGAAACTGGTGAAGGAACTGATTGTGCGCGACGTCAATCATCCCTGCGTGGTGATCTGGGCCAATGGCAACGAAGGGGGCTTCAACTTCGATCTGGTACCCGATTATCCGAAGTACGACCCCCAGCAACGCCCGGTGATTCACCCCTGGCTCAACCGATACGGCACCAATACGAAGCACTACATCAATTACAATTATGGCCTGAATACCTTTTTCAATGGCCACGACGTGTTTTTTCCGACCGAGTTTCTGCACGGTCTTTACGACGGCGGACACGGAGCCAGCCTGGATGATTTCTGGAATCTGATGCTGGCCAGTCCACTCTCGGCTGGTGGCTTCCTGTGGGACTTTTCCGACCAGGGCGTTGTGGGCACGGACCAGGACCGTGGCGAGCAGTCCGCCAGTGCGGGACCGGGCAAGATCAACACCAACGGCAATTCAGCCGCCGATGGCATTCTGGGACCGTATCGGGAGAAAGAAGGCAGTTATTACACCATCAAAGAGGTATGGTCGCCCATCTTCTTCCCCGAGAAACTCATCGCGCCAACGTTTGACGGACGGCTGGCGGTCGAGAACCGGTTTTACGACACCAACCTCAAAAGCTGCACGTTTCGCTGGAAACTCAAGAAGTTTGCCGGACTGAATCCCGCCGATACGACCGCCCTGACCGGAAGCGTGACGGCTCCCGACGTGAAACCACAAACCACCGGTACGCTGGCCCTACCGCTGCCGAAGACCTGGTCGCAGTACGACGTGCTGTACCTGACCGCCCGCGATCCGTATGGCCGGGAAGTCTTCACCTGGTCATGGCCCATCACGCTGCCCGACCGCCTGGCCAGGCGGCTGATGAACGAGGGCAGCGGAACCATTACGGCCCGCGAGGGTAACAACCAACTGACCCTGGCGGCCAACGGCGTGACGGTCGTTTGGAACACAAAAAATGGGGCACTGCAAAGTGTCAGGAACGCCAAAGAAGCCATCTCGCTGACAAACGGCCCGGTGCTGATCGAAGGCGAGGCCACCTTCAAGTCGTTGCGGCATTATGACACCCTCGGCACGCACGTGGTTGAGCTGACAAACGATGGCAGGAATCGGTTCGGCGCCACCTGGACCATGTACCCGTCGGGCTGGCTGAAACTGGCCTATCAATACCGACCGGAAAGCAACTCGCCGATGCCGGGAATCACGTTTGATTATCCCGAAAACCAGGTTACTGGCATGACGTTGCTGGGCAACGGTCCGTATCGGGTCTGGAAAAACCGGCTCAAAGGCGGTACAATGGATCTGTGGTTTAAGACGTACAACGACGCCGTCACGGGCGAACGCTGGGATTATCCCGAATTCAAAGGTTACTACGCCAACTTCTACGGGGCCCGTATTCAAACCAAAGAGGGTCACTTTACGGTGCTGTCGGGCAGCGAAGACCTTTTCCTGCGGATGTTTACGCCAACGTCACCGGCCAAAGCCCCCAATCCCAACACCGTACCGCCCTTTCCACCGGGGGGTATTTCATTCCTGCACGGGATTCCGGCCATCGGCACCAAGTTTCAAAAGCCCGAAGACCTCGGCCCGCAAAGCCAGAAAAATATGGCCTCAGCCAACGGCGGAACCGATACCCAGCAGGGCGTTTTATATTTTGATTTTCGGTAAGATTCCTCTGCTCAAAACGCCACGGCTCGATTTGGGTAGAAAATACCGGCTTGGTTCACTGCAACAGCGCTTGACAGCAAAAACCGGCGAAGGAGCGCGTTGATTCATCCCCGGGCGGGCGACTCCGTTCAACCGGGGAAGTCAATCGCGTGGTTTTGACTGCGTACGTGCGTTGAAAAGTGCGGGAATCTCAATTGGTATGACCCAACCAGCGAACCGGGAACGGAACTATTCTCCGGTTTGAAACGCGAAAATTGAATGGTTTTTTCCCATTGGTCATTCATCCTTATTCCGTGCGCTACTCCGTACGGAGTGACTTCACCGGGTTTTCCAGCGCGGCTTTCAGCGAATAAAAACTCACGGCCACCAGCGCCGTCGTCAGGCCGATCAGACCAGCCAGGGCAAACAACTCCCAGCCAATTCGAATCCGGTAGGCAAAGTCTTCCAGCCAGCGGTTCATCAGGTACCAGGAAAAGGGAAAGGCCACCGCGAACGAAAGCACCGCCAGGCGAATCGTGTCGCGGTTGAGCAGCACGAAAATGTGGCTCACCGTTGCCCCCAGCACCTTGCGGATGCCGATTTCCTTGGTGCGGTTGACGGCGGCCAAACCCGACAAGCCGAACAAGCCCAGACAAGCGATGAAGACGGCAAAGGCGGCCGACGCGCCGACGATGCCCATCCACTTCCGGTACGTTCGGTATTGATCGGCCACGTTGTCGTCCAGAAAGGAATAATCGAAGGGCTGTCCGGGAGCGATTCGCCGCCATTCCCTTTCCAGCGCCCGCAATGCTTCCGGTATCCGCCCCGGACGGATTTTGATGAGAAACGTGGAAAGGTTTTCGGGCCGCAGGCGGATCAGCATCGGGGCAATCTTGCTTTCCAGAGAGGCAAAATGGTGGTCCTTCACCACGCCGATCACGACCTGCTTCAACGGTGAAATCTCTCCAATGACCAGGGAATCGCCCAACTTCGCCGCCAGTGTCTCGTTGATGAGTACCGCGTTGGTGTCGCTGCCAATGGTGGGGTTGAAATTTCGTCCCTTGAGCAGAGGGATACCCAGCGTCCGGAGGTAATCCGCGTCCACGCCATATACCTCCACTCCGGTTTTCTTCCCGCTAATTGGGTAAATAAAAGTCGTGCTTCCCCGGCCGAAGGTGTTACTTGCTCCCGCTACCGAGTGAATGGTAGGATCGGTGGCCGCGTATCGCTTCAACCGTTCCAGCAGCCGGCGCGTCGGGTCTCCCTTCTCCGAGTAATTGTTCAACACCAGCACTTGACCTTGGTCGTAACCCAAATTTTTACGGCCAATAAATGCCATCTGGCGGTGCATGATTACCGCGCTAGTCACCAAAAACAGACACAGCGCGTACTGCACCAGCCCCAACCCCCGCGAAAGCCAG
>JACMKY010000537.1 GCA_014379925.1 Cytophagales bacterium
CCAAGAACGCCGTCGAGAAAGGTTTGGTCTACGCCTACCGCGACCGCAAGCAAAAGAAAAGAGACTACCGTAGCTTGTGGATCCAGCGGATCAACGCCGGATCGAGGCAGTACGGCCTCTCGTATTCCCAATTCATGGGCAAGGTTCACCAGTCCGGCATCGAACTCAACCGCAAGGTACTGGCCGATCTGGCCATGAACCACGTGGATGCGTTCAAAGCCGTTGTAGACCGGGTGAATGTACAATAAACCGCTGGCTCAATCCCGGAGGAGTCCGTCCCTCCTCAGCTCGTAGTGCATCCGGCTTTTGACCGCCTCCCCAAAAAAGGACAAACCCGCGTTGACAATTGCCAGGCTGTAGGTACCCCGCAGGAGCCAACGCTTCAGCGGTTTTTTTTCGTACTTCATGAGCACCGCCGTGCCTACCTCACACAGGCCATAGCCGACCATGACCAAGCCAAGGGGGGCGAGGATCTGCCAACGACGGTGATAGTCGGCTTGTTGGGGGGAAGGAGTAACTGGAGAATCCATGGGTATGACGGGTTTAAGTGACGGGTTTTGCAATCAGCCCGTTCGGCAGACACCGCAGGGATGGCTGCCGCGTGGCGAATCCCCGCGTAAATGTACGCGAAAGGGGTGAAGTCTCCAGGGTGTTCGGGCGGGTTCGACGATCAGTCCATTCAAAAGAAAATTTCCTGGGCCACGCGGTACGTGTTGGCGTGGGCCTCTACCACGTCGGCCAGCCGTGCCGAATACCCGCCGCCCATGCTCACCGTCACCGGAATCCGGTTGGCCCGGCAGGCTTCCAACACCATTCGGTCCCGCGCCTTGCAGCCGCCCATCGAGAGGGCGAGGCGACCCAGTTTGTCGGTTGCCAGCACGTCCACCCCCGAAAGGTAGAAGATAAACGCCGGTTCCACCTCCCCGAGCAACCGCTTCAAGGCCGCGTCCAACTGGGCCAGGTAAGCCTTGTCTTCGGTACGATCGGGTAAAGCGATGTCGAGGTCGGACCGTTCCTTGTGCAAGGGATAGTTGGAAGCCCCGTGCATGCTGACGGTGAACACGGCCGGGTTGTGGCGGAAGATCTGCGCCGTGCCGTTTCCCTGGTGAACGTCCAGGTCCACCACCAGAATTTTTTTCACCCGTCCCTGATCCAGCAACCAGTTCGCCGCCACGGCGATGTCGTTGAGCAGACAAAACCCTTCGCCCCGGTCGGTGAACGCGTGGTGCGTGCCACCGGCCACGTTCATGGCAATGCCGTGGTGCAGGGCAAACTGGCTCGCCTGAATGGTTCCTTGGGTAATGCACGTTTCACGGTACACCAACTCCGCCGACAGGGGAAACCCGATCCGGCGGATTTCGGCGGGGGTCAGCAACTGGTTTCGGAGGCGGTGCCAGTAATGCGCGTCGTGAGTAGCCAGGATATCGGCTTCGGCGACGGGATCGGGGGCGAAAAGGTTTTCCGGCGTCAGCGTGCCTTCGTAGAGCAGTTGTTCCGGTAGGAGACTGTACTTCTCCATCGGGAAGCGGTGGCCGGCGGGGAGTGGATGGGCGTACACGGGCAACCAGGCAACCTTGAGCATGGGAAGTATTGAAGGAAAATGAATGTCGAATTGAAGAACAAGGAATGTCGAATGTCGAAGTAAAATGAAGGAATTTACTCCTTCGACATTCCTTCCCTTGTTGGACCAGTTCGCCGGCGCGATTCGACATTCGTTTCCCTCCGACATTCAACCGCTTTACAATTCCCGCAGCCAGATGTTACGGAAACTGATCGGTTTGCTGGGATCACCGTGGTCCTGCAAGCGGATCGGGCCTTTGCCGTGGGCGGTGTATTTGGGCAAACCGATGTAGGGTGTGTCGCCCCGGAGGGTAAAATCGTGCTGGACCACTACGCCGTTGTGCAGAACCGTGATCCGGGCAGGAGAGAACAGGGAACCGTTTTCCCGGAAACGGGGGGCGGTGTACAGCACGTCGTACACGTTCCATTCCCCGGGTTTGCGCATGGCGTTAACGAGCGGCGGACTCTGTTTGTAAATGCTGCCCGCTTGCCCGTTGACGTAGGTGCGGTTGCCGTAGGAATCGAGCACCTGCAACTCGTAAATCCCCTGCATAAAAATGCCGCTGTTGCCCCGCGCCTGGCTTTGTCCCTGGATATCCGTCGGAATCCGCCATTCGATGTGCAGTTGATAGTCGTTGAAATCCTGTCGGGTGGAGATGTCGCCCGTGCCTTTCTTGACGGTAAACGCGCCGTCTTTCACGTCCCACTTGGCTGCCCCGCCGTCCTGGTCCTTCCACTTGGACAGGTCCTTGCCGTCGAACAACACGATGGCGTCGGAGGGCGCCGTCAAAAAGGCATTGGCGTTGGCCGCACCCGGCGTGGTCACTTTCACCTCCGGTTCCCAGAATTCGGTCATTTCGGCTTTCATGGGCGGCGGCGTGGGGGTTGTCTGGGCATTGGCGTGGCCGACCGCCAGCCAACCGGCGGCAACGCACACGAATTTCAGCGAACTGCGCGTAACAAAGTGAAACATAATGAAGTGAGTAGGATGGTTGGTTGATAAACAGACAAAATCCCGGCGCCGGGCAAATCCCCGTCCGGACGGCAACGGCGGCCTAAAGTACAAAGACAAAAACAGGAATCAAGTAACCATCGCCACTTATTCTTTCCGGCCGACCCCGGATTAGTGCAGGTATACGCCGAAAGCGTCTTCCTCCAGCACCACTTCCACGTGTTCGTTGATGGTCGTGGAAAGCGCGTAGCCTACGTAGTCGGCGGAGACGGGAAACAACTTGTGGTTCCGGTCCACCAGCACGGCGGTTTGTAACTTCTTTATTTCCAGGTCGAGGAAGGGTTTGAGGCTGTAGACCAGGGTTCGTCCCGTGTTCAACACGTCGTCGGTGAGTACAATGCACTTGTTCCGCAGGCTCTCCGGCGGGCAGTCCAGTTCGACTTGCCCTTGCCGGGGAGATCGTTTGTCCAGGCTGACCTTCACCAGTTGGGAACGCTGGGGAGAGAGGGCATTGAACTCCGCCCGGAGGAGTTGCGCAAAACGGTAGCCTTGGTCGTCGATACCCGCCAGGATGATTTCTTCTTCGGCAAAATTGCTCTCGTAGATTTCAAAGGCGATTCGCTTGATCTTTTGCAAGGTTTGCTTCCGGTTCAGGATGAGGTTGGTGGGCGTAGTCATGGCGGCCAGGGGCAGTTTTGAATGGATTGACGGCACTTGGTTACGTACGTAAAAAACGGACAGGTATACCCCAACCAGCGTAATATTCCTTAATATTACGAATCTTACCAACATTCGCCGGATTTACCAACCAGCGGCGCACCCAGGCGCCAAGACCAGCGAAAGGAATCTTACCCCGAACAATTTCACTCCGTACCCAAAGGCAGGACTCTGGCACAGTTTTAGTTAGGAAATGGTAAATATTTGCAACGCATTCTCCAGCGAAAACCGTTTTATGAAGTACATTTTGACCCTTGTTTTGTTGAACTTCGTGGTTGGCATTCACTACCCGAGCAGCGCGCAGAATGACGTAATCAACGGGGCGAAAGAAGCACTGAAAAGTGGCAACTCCAGTGACCTCGCCAAGTTCTTCAACGATAGCATCGAATTGATCATTGAATCGGACCAAGTCGAATTCGACAAGATAAGCGGTACCCAGGCCGAACTGGTGCTGCGTACCTTCTTCCAAAAGAACCCTCCCAAAGGCTTCACCTACGTTCATCAGGGCGCTTCCCCCGAAGGATTGCAGTACAGCACGGGAACCTACGAAGCGACAACCGGCTCTTTCGACGTATACATCCTGATGAAACAAGTATCGGGCACGTATTACATCAGCCGAATTCAGATACTTGACCAGGAGTAATTCCCGACGGGAACGGAAATTCCCGGCAATTCCCGGTTGCCGTTCAGATTTCCTCCTTCAGGCCCGCCATGAGTGCGGGCCTTTTTCTATTTTTGCCCCGTGCAATGGAATTACTTGTCTGACGCCTCCCTACGCCAATTCGTTGATGCCGCCCTGACGGAAGACGTGGGCGAACCTCCCGACGGGGGCGACCATTCTTCGTTGGCTGCCGTACCCGCCCACGCGCAGAACCGGGCGCGTCTGCTCATCAAGGACGAAGGAATCCTGGCGGGAATGACCCTGGCCGACATGATTTTTCGGCGGGTCGACCCGGCGTTGCAAATCGAAGTCCGGTTGCCGGATGGCAGCCCCGTGCACCCCGGCGACGTTGGCCTGACCGTCAGTGGCCGTGCCCAGTCGATTCTGAAGGCGGAACGATTGGTGCTGAATTGCGCGCAGCGGATGAGCGGCATCGCCACCCAAACCCACCGGCTCAACCAACTCATCGCCGACACCGGAGCCAAACTGCTGGATACGCGCAAGACCACGCCCAATTTTCGGCGTCTGGAAAAGTGGGCCGTCGCCATTGGCGGCGGCATCAATCACCGCTTCGGCCTCTTCGACATGATCATTCTGAAAGACAACCACGTGGATTACGCGGGAGGCGTCCGGCAAGCCATTCAATCGACGCGGGAATACCTGCGGCGGGAAGGGAGAGACCTGGCTATTGTAGTGGAAACCCGCACCCTCGACGAAGTGCGGGAAGCGTTGGCGACGGGTGGCATCTTCCGCATTATGCTGGACAATATGGCACCCGCCCTTTTGAAGGAAGCCGTCCAGCTCATTGATGGCCGCTACCCTACCGAGGCCTCGGGCGGCATTACGGAAGCAACCATCCGCGAAGTGGCACGCTGCGGGGTAGATTATATCTCCGTGGGTGCCCTCACCCACTCGGTCAAAAGTCTGGACATCAGCCTGAAGGCATACTGAAGGGTGGGTAGGGTTACAGGTTACAGGTTAGAAAGGCATTTTTTGTCGAAGTTTGGACATCGGCGAATGGTCGCCCAAGCAATCTGCTACTCAGCATTATCCAACTTTTCAACTTCACCGACCTCTACCATTTCAACTCCATTAACCTTTCCAACTTGTAACCTGCAACCTGCAACCTGTAACCTGTAACCTGTAACTCTACCCACCCTTCGATGATCATCAAAACCAAACGATACAAACTGGAAAACAAGACTTACATCAACCTGGCGATGCGTCACCTGCTGCGGACGCAGTGGCGGTGGGCCGCCGTGCCGGTGGGCATCCTTCTTCTCAACCTGGTCCTGAACCTGACCGGGGTGTATGCCAACTGGTGGATTTACCTCGTGGCGCTGTTGGTGGTGGTGGGGTACCTGCTTTTCTGGTTCATTCAGTTCACCGGCGTCACGCAGTTGGAGCAAAGCAAGCCAATGTTCCAGAAGTTTATCTACGAAATTGACAGTCGCCAGATCTTGATGAAGCTCAACACCAAGGAAGGCATGCAGTTGAAGTGGGAGAATATCAAGGGAGCCGTCAAGGAAAAAGAGCACTTCCTGCTGTTCTTTTCCCGGGTGCAATTTCTTCACCTTCCTTTCACCATCTTCAATTCGGAAAATGACATCCGGTTCCTGGAATCCATCCTGAAACGCAAGAATTTGTTGAAGTAACGGCGGCGAAGACCTGCTTCCCCGTTTGTCCATGGTGGTTTGCGCGGCAAACACCGAATCCTTTGCGTCTGTTTTCCGGAGTAAAGAGCGAAAATGATCCGGCAAACCATTGCTGATAAAGCCGCTTGAAAGTAAATGCGAAAAGGTGAATTACACCACATCCAAGCTACATTTGCGCAAATCGATGACGGGCAGTAAATTATCTGCTGATCAAACCCGCGCATTCGTCGAAAAACCCACCTTCCTCATTCCCACCTACAGGACCACCTCTCTGAAAGAGCACCGCGAGCAGCGGCCCGGGAGCCTTTGTTCGCGGCGTTGCTTCGTACTGGGCCGCCCTGGGCTCCTGTTCGGGACGTTCCTTTGGGAGGCTCCTGTTTGCGGCGTTACTTCGTAAGGCTTTTCCGGACCACGCCTTGCGTCGGATCGGGGAACAATTCAGGAAGAACAAAGCTTTTGTTCGGGTGAAATTTTCGCCCAACCAGACCGAACCCATTCGAACCGGGCTTCGGGGTGAACAATCTTTTTTTTGGTGGTCTGCGTAAGTCTGGCAGCAGGCAATGCCGGAGAAGAATTTAAACGAACGCGTTGCACGTCGGTTCGATCGGGTAACTTAAAAATACGCTTCCGGAACAACACGAATGGATCAGTTGGACAAACCGGTTCAACCTGAGGGGAATTTTGCGTAATTTTAAGGCCTCAACCTGAACGCGGTTTAACGGAATTTACCATGGATAAGACGTATTACAATCCCGATGACTTAAAGAAGTTTTCCAAAATAGGTGAGTTCGGCAAGGAACTGGCTGACAAGTTTTTTTCCTACTACGGCGAGGTTTTCAAGGATGGTGAATTGAGCGCCCGGGAGAAATCCCTGATTGCACTGGCCGTCGCGCACGCGGTGCAGTGTCCGTATTGCATCGACGCGTACACGGTGGATTGCACGGAAAAGGGGGTAACGGAACCGCAGATGATGGAGGCCGTACACGTGACGGCGGCTATCCGGGGTGGTTCCAGTCTGGTACACAGCGTGCAGATGATGAACCGGGTGAAGGAAGTTTCCATGTAAATCATCTCCCTGAAATTGCCACGCACCCAACGGACCTCCTTATGAAATCACTGAAGGCCCAGCGCAGTGAGCTGGCCAATGAAGTTTACCAGCTGCACGTGCTGGAAGAGACCGCCGTGCCCAAGTTCAGCGATCAGCTCGCCACGTTTGGCCTCTATCCGCTGCACCCGACCGGAATCGAAGTGTTCCAGATGAACGTGGGGAAGATGTGCAACCAGACGTGCCAGCATTGCCACGTGGATGCCGGCCCGGACCGGCGGGAAATCATGACCCGGGAAACGATGGAACAGTGTCTGGCCGTACTGGAGCGACACCCCATCCCCACGGTGGACATCACGGGGGGTGCTCCGGAAATGAATCCGCACTTCCGGTGGTTGGTGGAAGCGTGTCGCCAGCGGGGAAAAAAGGTGATGGTGCGCTGTAACCTGACCATCGTTCTGGCTAACCCAAAGTACCGGGATTTACCAGAATTCTACGCGGCGAACGGGGTGGAGGTGGTGAGTTCGCTTCCCTTCTACAACGCGGACCGTACCGATCGGCAACGGGGAAAAGGCGTTTTTGAAGATTCGATTGCGGTTCTGCGGATGTTGAACGCGGTGGGCTACGGGACGGAAGGCAGCGGTTTGGTGCTGAACCTGGTGTACAATCCGGCGGGGGCTTTCTTGCCCGCTTCGCAGCAAACACTGGAGCCCCAGTTTAGGAAAGTGCTCGGGAAAGAGTTCGGAATTCGTTTTAACCAGCTGTACGCCATTACGAACATGCCCATCAGCCGGTTTCTGGATTTTCTGATCCGAACGGGCAATTACGAGGCATACATGGAGCGGTTGGTCAGCGCGTTTAATCCGGTGGCTGCCGCGGGCGTAATGTGCCGAAATACCATTTCTGTGGGCTGGGACGGTTTTCTGTACGATTGCGATTTCAACCAGATGTTGGATCTGAAGGTGGGAAATGCCAGCAAGGGACACATTCAGTCGTTTGACCTGGATTATTTGGAAAAGCGTGATGTAGTCCTCGCTCAGCACTGTTACGGGTGCACCGCCGGGGCCGGTTCGAGTTGCGGCGGTGAAGTGGCAAAGTAGTGGTTGGTGGATGGATATCACTCAATGGAACCTGGATTTGATCAGAAGCGTAGTCAGGCGTTGATCATCTTCGTAAAGAACCCCGTACCGGGCAAGGTAAAGACGAGGCTGGCCAAAAGTATCGGCAATGAGAAGGCCGCGGAAGTATACGTTTTCCTGTTGGACCATACCCGGGCAATAACCGGCCGGCTGACCAATACCCAATGCTTCGTGTATTACGACGATGCCATTGACGAACGGGATTTGTGGAGCAACGCGTTTTATCGCCAGCGGTTGCAATTGGGGCAGGATTTGGGAGAACGCATGCGCAACGCCTTCGCGGACTGTTTTCAGGCGGGTTTCTCGAGCGTAGTCGTTATCGGAAGCGATTGCCCGGAGATTCAAACCCGTCACCTCCGGCAGGCCTTCCAACTGCTCGGCAGCGTGGAAACCGTGATCGGACCGGCGTTCGACGGAGGATATTACTTGTTGGGAATGAATTCGTTGTGCGCAGATTTGTTCACGGATATTGCCTGGAGTACCGCCGATGTATTGGCGCAGACCCGCCAAAAACTTGCCCAGCTCGGTCTCTCGCTGGGGTTGCTGGAAACGCTTTCTGATGTGGACGACGAGAAGGATTACCAGGCGATGAAAAGCCGGTTTGAAAGGCGGTGAAGCCGGACGGTTCTTTCCCGGTTTCCTAAATTAGTTGTATTATTGAACAGGCCTTCACTGACCTTCAATAGTCAACCACCAAACGAAATACCTAATTGCCAAAGTCCGATACAAATATCACAGAGCTTGAGTTGATCAAAGCCCTGAAAGCCAGGGATGAAAAAGCGCTAGCCATTTTGTACGACCGGTACGCCGCCGCCCTGTACGGAATCATCCTGAAAATCGTGAAGGAAAAGGAGTTGGCCGAGGATGTGCTCCAGGAAGCTTTCCTGAAAATGTGGCATAACTTCCGGGATTACGACGAGAACAAAGGCCGGTTGTTCACCTGGATTTTAAACGTGGCCAGGAACCTGGCCATTGACAAGACCCGTTCTAAGTCGTTTAAGAAGAGTTTTCTGGAAGTATCCTCCGATCAGCGGGAAGTGTTTCAAGCGGCGGAGATGAGCACGCAGCAGCCCGAATACATCGGGATGCGTGATTTGGTGAAGCTCTTGCGCGACGAAGAAAAGATACTGGTAGAACTTATTTACTTTCAAGGGTACACGCGCACGGAAGTGGCCGACGAGTTGGGAATACCGCTGGGAACCGTCAAAACCCGCATCCGGGCCGCAATCATCAAGCTGAGGAAATACTTCAACCTAAACGAATCATTTCAAGATTGAACATAAAAGAATATATAATGTCTGGGGTCGTTGAACTGTACGTAGCGGGCGCGCTCTGCGAGGAGGATGCCCGCGAACTGGAATCATTGGCAGCGCAGTATCCTGAACTGAAGCAGGAAATTGAGCAAGTAGAAAAAGCGTTGGAAGCCTACGCGTTAGCAAACCAAACCGCACCGGGTGAGGCACTCCGGGAACGCATCCTGGCGGGTCTTCACCAGGCGCCCGCGGCCCCTCAGGTACCGCCGACGTTCGCGGCGGCTCCGACCCAACCCGATGAGAAATCCGTTCATGCCCTCCCCGTTTCCCGCCCGAATTGGCTGGCCATTGCGGCCAGCGTGGCACTGCTGGCGGTAAGCGGGGTTGCCTTCTATTTTTACCGCCAGAATAACCAGATCAACTCGGAGGTGACTACGCTGAAAACCGAGGTTGGGCGGCAAGAAATGCTGCTTCGCAATATTTTTGGTGATCCCGACAACCAAATCGTGATTCTGAAGGGAAGCGATAAGTTGCCCCTGAAGATGCCACAGGCTGAAATCAAAGTTATCTGGAACCCGCGCACCCAGGCGGTAAAGGTGGGCGTTACGCAATTGCCTTTTCTTAGAGAAGACCAACAGTACCAGCTATGGGCGTTAAAAGGCGACACCCCGGTCGATGCCGGCATATTCGAACTCAACGCCGACAATCCGATCCAAGCCCTGAACCGAACCATCCAATCGGCCGACAAGTGGGCGATTACGGTGGAACCCAAGGGGGGTAGTCTGCAACCGGACCTAACTAAACTTTGCCTGTTGAGTGCCGGATAACGGATTTGGGATTGTAGACTGCGGATTGACTGGGTTCCCGGACCTCACGAAGATCAGTCAAGCCGGCCGGAAATGGATTCACCCTACCACTTATTCCACCGTCACGGACTTGGCCAGGTTTCGGGGCTGGTCCACGTGGCAACCGCGCATAACGGCGATGGAATACGACAACAGTTGCAGGGGTATTACGGAGATCAAGGGCATCAGGGCTTCGTGGGCGACCGGAATCTCGATAACGAACTCGGCCATCTGCGAAATAAGCTGCTCTCCCTCCGTTACCACCGCGATCACGCGGCCCTTCCGGGCGCGCACTTCCTGAATGTTGGAGACGATTTTTTCGTAGGAACTGTCTCTGGTTGCAATGAATACGACGGGCATCGCTTCGTCAATCAGCGCGATGGGACCGTGTTTCATCTCGGCCGCCGGGTAGCCCTCGGCGTGAATGTAGGAAATTTCTTTCAGCTTGAGTGCTCCTTCCAAAGCCACGGGGAAGTTGTAGCCCCGCCCCAGGTAGAGGAAGTTGGAAGCGTCCTTGAAAGTGTTGGCAATGTGCTGAACTTTCCGCGTGCTGCGTTGCAAAACCTGGTCGATTTTATCCGGAATCGCTTCCAACTCCACGAGCAGTTGGTAAAAAAGACCTTTGGAAATAGTGCCTCTTTCGTTGGCAAGGATGATGGCCATCATGGCCAACACCGAAACCTGGGCGGTGAAGGCTTTGGTACTGGCTACCCCGATCTCGGGTCCCGCGTGCGTATAGGCACCCGCGTGGGACGCCCGCGGAATGGAGGAACCCACCACGTTGCACACCCCGAAAATAAAAGCTCCTTTGGCTTTGGCCAGTTCAATGGCCGCCAGCGTATCGGCGGTTTCCCCCGATTGCGAAATGGCAACTACTACGTCACCCTCGTTGACGACGGGATTGCGGTAGCGGAATTCCGAGGCGTATTCCACTTCTACCGGAATGCGGGCGAACTCCTCGAAGAGGTATTCGGCCACCAGCCCGGCGTGCCAGGAGGTTCCGCAACCCACTATGATGATTCTTGGGGCCTTGGCTACCCGCCCCAGGTGTTCCCGCAGGCCACCCAGCAGCAGGTAGCCCTGTTTGGAATTAACCCGTCCGCGCATGCTGTCGTAGACCGAGCGGGGTTGTTCGAAGATTTCCTTCAGCATAAAATGCTCGTACCCGCCTTTTTCGATGGACTCGAGTTCCATCGCCAGCGTCTGGACGTACGGCGTGGTCGGCACGTCGTCGATGTTCTTGATGCTAAGCTGGTGGTCGCGGATCACGGCGATTTCGTGGTCCTTCAGGTAGACGACCTCGTTGGTGTATTCGATGATGGGCGTGGCATCCGAAGCCAGAAAGTACTCACTGGCGGGGCCGTTGGCTTTGCCGATTCCAATGACCAGCGGGCTTCCCTTCCGGGCGGCAATCAATTGGTTGGAAGCATCCTGCGCCAGGATTACGATGGCGTAGGCCCCCACGATCCGGTGCAGCGCCAGCCGGACCGCCTCTTCCAGGGAACACTGGCTGTTCACCTGAATGTCCTCGATGAAATGGATGAGTACTTCCGAATCGGTTTCACTCAGAAAAACGTGTCCCCGGTTGACCAGTTCTTTTTTGAGTGCATCGTAATTTTCGATGATGCCGTTGTGAATGATGGCCAGCTTTCGATCGGATGAGTAATGTGGGTGGGCGTTCACGTCGTTGGGTTCCCCGTGGGTAGCCCACCGGGTGTGTCCCAGGCCGATGTTGCCCGACAAAGGCAGGTTCTTGAGCGATTCCTCCAGTTCGCTTACTTTGCCCTTCTTCTTGTAGATTCTAAGGCCTCCGTTGAGCAAGGCAATGCCCGCACTGTCGTACCCGCGGTACTCCAACCTCTTTAATCCTTTGATGATCAACGGATAGGCCTCCCGGTACCCGGTGTAAGCTACAATTCCGCACATAAGCAGCGCTGGGGAGGGTGGAGTTCAAGATACCGGACGGACAAAAACCATTTTTGCAAAGCACTCCTGTCCGGGCGCAACACCGAACGGGCTTTTACAGTGCCGTGTAGTAGAGCTTCAGTTTAACGTTGCCGTTGCCCGCCAGGGCGGCGCCGGTAATGAGTCCGTTGTCGTACGAAATCATTACGCCGCCGGACACTGGGTTGGTCGCCGAAGTAAGCAACAGTCCGTTGTTGGGTTTTTTCCCGCTACCCGGGTTGAGTTCAGTTGATCCGGCCCCCGCCAACAGCGCTTGAAAGTAGGAGGTAAAATTAAAGGTATATACGCCGGAGGAAAAGGAAGCAATCTGAGGGATTTGACTGTTAAATGCGCCCGCTCCTTCTTCGGCTGGCACGTAGACGGGACCGGACGCATCGGTGGCAACCCGGTTGGTGGTGGTAGATTCAGCCAGGTACACCTGAAAGGGGGGGGCGAGGTTCTGACTCCCGGAATTGGACTGGGTTTCAACGACCAGTTCGGCTCGGTTGATGCCTACCCGGCCCGCCCGGCCAAATTCCCCCAGCGTAGGAAACTCAATTTTGGTGGCTACGCCCAAAGCCGATTGAATGAAGGCCTGCCCGCTGGTCTGGTCGGAGGGAAGGGACGTGTTCGGGGTGAGCACGCCCAGCAGTGAGCCCCTCCGGTCGGCTTTCACCTGATTGAACAACGGGGCCGCCGTTACCTCAAAGTTGTAAGCAAGTTGTTCGCCGGGAGTGGCGCGGTTGTGGTAATACAACCGCAGGGTAGAACCCAGGCTGAATCCCAGCACGGCGTTGCCCGACTGGTTGGTGGTGAGCGCCAGCCCCCGGAAGAATTTCCGGAAAGCGCCGGCCTCGTTGGAAAGCGTAGGCAGGTTCAGGATTTCGTTGCCCAACTGTTTTGCCACACTTGGATCAAAAGCGATGCGGAGTGTATCCCGTTTGCGGGGCGTGGGCAAGAACTGTTTGCTGCCCAACACCCGGTTGTCGTATCCAGCCTCTTCGAAAGTATAGTACGTCCGGTTGAGGTCGAGGGTATCGGCCAGGCGATGCACGGCCAGGGTTTGGGCCTGGGTCGTGTCTCCGTAATGATAATTAGGTATGTAAGAGAGCAACAGGACCAGCGAGTCCGCCTCCGGATTCTCTCCGGGATTGAAGTTCGTGAACTGCCCCACCGTAAAAAAGCTCTTGGCCGAGATGGCTCCGAACACGGGATCGCGGTAATTGCCCACCAACAGGACCCGGGGATACCCGTTATTGCTGGCGGGATTGGTGCCCAGGCTGGCCGAAATCACCGAATCGAGCAGGACGGTGGACGTCCGGATGGAAAGGGTATCGGTGAAAAAAAATCCGACCCGATTGGATTGGTTTTGGAGGCTCAGCCCTATTTCGTCCGGGTCTTCGCAGGCGAACAGCAACAGGGCTGAGCTCAAAGCAACCCAAAGCCGCTTAGCTGACCAACTCATTGTAGAGGTTGTAGTACGAGTCAGTGAAGTTGTCGTTGTCAATGCAATCAATTTTCTTGTTGGATTCAAATTCGAGGAACACGTGATTGAGGTTTTCGCTGAACTTCTCGTCCGCTTTGATGACGATGTCGGCGTACTCCATCCCGATCTTGACGAAGCCCTCGAAATCGCCCGACCTCAGGTTCTGCAGCATCTGATCGTCGATGTCAATCATCTTTACCTTGCTGATCAGATCGCCGTCAAACTTATGGGTGAAGGAATTGTTGTACACCGTAAAGACCGTCTTCGTATCCTTGAACATAGGATCATTTTTGTAGGTGGTTTTCAAATACATCGGAATCAAACTTGTCATCCAGTCGTTGCAGTGTACAATGTCCGGTGACCAACCCAGCTTCTTTACCGTCTCAATTACCCCCTTGCAGAAAAAGATGGCCCGCTCGTCGTTGTCGTCGTAAAATTTGTTCTCCTTGTCGAAGAAAACGGACTTCCGGTGAAAATAGTCTTCGTTGTCGATGAAATATACCTGTAATTTCGCGTTCGGCACCGAGGCCACTTTAATGACGAGGGGTTTTTCTTCCTCCCCCACGGAAATGTTGATACCCGATAATCTTACTACTTCGTGCAAACGGTTTTTCCTTTCGTTGATCAAGCCAAAACGCGGAACCAGAATGCGGATTTCCATACCCCGTTCCTGCATTGCCTGGGGCAGCTTCCGGATGAAATCAGCCACGTCAGTTGTTTGGAGAAAAGGATTAATCTCGCTTGCCACGTAGAGGATTCGAAGTTTTGACATGGGGATGGTGAGTTAGATTAGACGTTAGTAAAAAAATGGGTAGGCAAAAGTACGAAATTTTCTTCGTAGTTCAAGCAGCCGATTTCCTAGAAATGTAATGTTGTACGGTTTTTCTGGTAGAAAAACCAGACGAATCGCTCCTTGCAGCGCGTTACCCGTTTGCCTCTCGGCAAGTGGTAAAATTAACTTTGGACCAGTGGATGGTAATTCTAACGAGCCCTTCCGAATTGCAGGTCTATCTGAAGCAGCTCCGCCAACGGGAGAGGACGGTCGGCTTGGTACCTACAATGGGCGCTTTGCACGCCGGGCACGCTTCGTTGGTAGAGGCATCCAAGGCCGGCAATGAAGTCACCGTTTGCAGCATCTACGTCAATCCCACGCAGTTCAACAGCGCCACTGACTTGCGTTCCTATCCCCGTTCGCTCGAAGCCGACTGCCGGCTGCTGGAAGAACACGCCTGCGATGCCGTATTCATTCCCGACAACGAGGCCATATACCCCGAACCGCCCCGCACCCGGCTCCATTTCGGTGAATTGGAGAGCGTAATGGAAGGCCGGTTCCGTCCGGGGCATTTCAACGGCGTCGGGCTGGTGGTGAGCAAGCTGTTCCACATGGTGCAACCCGACCGCGCCTACTTTGGCCAAAAAGACCTGCAGCAGTTCCTCATCGTCCAACGGCTGGTCACCGACCTGAGCTTTGGTTTGCAACTGGTGCGTTGTCCCATCGTGCGCGAGCCGGACGGCCTTGCCCTGTCGTCGCGGAATGCCCGGCTGACCCCCGCCCAGCGTGGGGTTGCCCCGGCGCTCTACCGGGCGCTGGATCAGGCGCGGGAAATGCTGCGTACGCACCAGGGCGTGGCCCAAACCAAGCAAGCCATTCTCGGCTATTTCTCCGGGCTCTCCGGCATTCGACTGGAATACTTCGAGATCGCCGACGGCGAAGACCTGCGAGAGGTGAGCGACCTTCGGAATCACCGCCACTTGGCCCTGTGCATTGCCGCCTACCTGGATGAAGTACGGTTGATTGACAACCTCCTCCTGACCAACCCGCCGGACCCGGGGGCTTGAGGAAGTAGGCGTCATTCTGACATCCGGGTGGGGTATGCCAGAGAATCGTACCGGCCATTCCGCCCGCTGTTGATTATCTTTGCACAATTGTTGAGTGACCGATACCTAACTTGTCACCCAGCACGCAACATGATAATCAACGTATTAAAATCCAAGATCCACCGCGTGAAGGTGACCCAGGCCGAGCTGCACTACGTGGGCAGCATCACCATCGACGAGGACCTGCTGGACGCGGCCAATATGATCGAAAACGAAAAGGTGCAGATCGTGAACGTCAACAACGGGGAAAGGTTTGAAACTTACATCATCAAGGGCGAACGGGGCACGGGAACCGTTTGTCTCAACGGTCCGGCGGCCCGAAAAGTCCAGGTAGGCGACATCGTGATCGTCATTGCTTACGCCGCCATGGATTTTGAGGAGGCGAAACAATTCAAGCCATCGGTTATTTTCCCGGATCAGAACAACCGATTGGTCAGTTAGTTGTCGCGGCATTCCGGAAGTTTCTGCGTGGGTTGGAAATCCCCAAAAACACCCCGGATTGTTTAATGTTTTTCTTTCTATGCAGCCCAACGCAAGGCGCGGGATTCAACTCGGCGTTTCCCTGGTACTGGGTGCCGCCCTGCTGTGGTACGCCCGGCGGGTGATTGACCCGACGGCGCTGACCGCCCGTTTCCGGGAGGCGGATTACCGTTGGATCCTGCTGTCGGGGATGCTGTCGGTGGTGGCGTATTGGAGTCGCGCCGAACGCTGGCGCCTGCTAATGGAGCCGTTGGGTTACCGTCCCACGACCTTTCATTCCGCGCTGGCGTTGATGAGCGGGTATTTTGCCAACTTGCTCCTGCCCCGGGTGGGCGAGGTGACCCGGTGCGGGGTGCTCTACCGGCTGGACCGGATTCCCGTGAACGTTTCCTTCGGTACGGTGGTGGCCGAGCGAATCTTCGACCTGCTGATGCTGCTCATCCTGGTCGCTTTCACCTTCGTGCTGGAACTGGATCGACTGGGTACTTTTTTTACCGGGTTTTTTCACTCCCGACTGGCCCCGGTTTTCAACAACCTCTCCGTTATTACCGCGGTGGCTTTTGCCTTGCTGGTCGGGACGGGAATGCTGTCGTTTGGCTTATTCCGGTACCGCCGGGCCATCCGGCGCAGCTTCCTCTACGCGAAGGGAAGGAACTTCCTGCGGGGAATGGCCGCCGGATTGCTGAGCGTGCGTAAGTTGCGCAGTCCCGCCACTTTCCTGTTTCACACGGGGCTGATTTGGACCATGTACTACCTGATGGCCTACGTCTTGTTCTTTGCTACGCCCCAGACTGCCGGATTGGGTATCCGGGCCGGCTTCACCATCCTGGTCACGGGAGGACTGGCCATGGCGGTTCCGGTGCAGGGCGGATTCGGCACGTTTCACTTGTTGGTAGGCAACGTGTTGGTCCTGTACGGGCTTAGTCTACCGGATGGCATTATCCTGGCCACGTTTATGCACACCTCACAGACCTTATTTGTGGTATTGATGGGCGGTTTGAGTTCGATCGTGGTCCTGTTTCTCCGGGGAAAACACCCTTCCCCGGCACAATCGCCACCCGTGCCTACCCCCGAATCCCAACGATGAACCCGCGCCCCACCACCGACAAAATCGTTGCGCTTCCGGAAGCCATTATCCGGGTAAAAGTCTGGCAATCAGAAAACCAGGAAGTGGTTTTCACCAACGGATGCTTCGATATCCTCCACGCGGGCCACGTCGATTACCTGGAAAAAGCCCGGCATCTGGGTGGCAAGTTGGTCGTGGGTGTCAACACCGACCACTCCGTGAAACGCCTGAAGGGAGCATCGCGGCCCGTGGTGGATGAACAGGCCCGGACAAGAATAATCGCCGCTTTGTCGTTCGTGGACCTGGTCATTCTGTTCGACGAGGATACGCCAATCTGTCTGATTGAGTCAGTTGGGCCTGACATTTTGGTGAAGGGAGACGATTATTCGGTGGCTACCATCGTCGGTGCGGATTTTGTAATTAACCGCGGAGGACGGGTAATGACGGTTCCGTTGGTAGCGGGTTGGTCTACTTCGCGCATCATCGAGAAGATCAAGTCAACGTACGGAAGCGAAGTCCCGTAGACAACCAGAAAATCACCTTATTCAAAAACCAATTCATTCACATGATCATCATCATCGGCATTTTTCTTCTGCTGGTCAGCCTGTTGGTTAGCTGGCGTTTAAAGAGCAAGTTTAAGGAGTATTCCCAGGTAGGACTGGCCTCTAACCTGAGTGGCCAGGAAGTAGCCGAGAAGATGCTGCGGGAAAACGGCATCCACGACGTGCGGGTGATTTCCGTGGAAGGCCAATTGACCGACCACTACAACCCGGCGGACAAGACGGTAAACCTGAGCCAGGATGTCTTTTACGGACGGAGCGTGGCCGCCGCCGCCGTAGCCGCCCACGAATGCGG
>JACMKY010000538.1 GCA_014379925.1 Cytophagales bacterium
AGTGCGCGCCAGCTACGGGCAACTGGGTAACGACCAGATCGATCCCAACGCCTACATTGTGACGGCCGAGTCCAACGTGCCGTACTTCCTCAACAACCAGCCGGTGCTGGGCGCGGCCATCACCCAGATCAAGGACCGCGACGTGCAGTGGGAAACCACCACCGAGTACGACGTAGCGGTGGAGTTCGGCTCGCTGAACAACCGGCTGACCGGTGAACTGACGTATTACAACAAGCTGACCAACGACGCCCTGATTCCGGTGAACATTCCCGGCCTCTTCGGCGACCCGGATAACCAGTTCATCACCAACGCGGCCGACATCAGCAACCGGGGGTTCGAGGTTTCCCTCAACTGGCGCGACAAGGTCGGTTCCGACTGGAACTACAACATCGGCGTCAATGCCACCTTCAACAAAAACCGCATCGAGAACCTGAACGGTGGTCAGGCCCTGTTCGGCGGTGCCAACAACGTGACCCGGTCCGACAACGGGGTGGCCGCGGGCAGCTTCTTCGTGCTGCGGGCCACGGGGGTCTTTCAGACGCAGGAAGAAATCGACGCCTACCCGCGGTACACGTTTTTGACGCCCCGCCCCGGCGACCTCAGGTACGCCGACGCGAACGGCGACGGGGTGATCGACCTCCGCGACCGGGTATACGCCGGCGCTTACCAGCCACCCGTCTACTTCGGCATCAACGGGGGGGTCAGCTACCGGCAATTCGATTTGTCGTTCGTGTTTTCCGGCAACCTCAACAACGACGTCTACAACCGGAAGAAACAGGCCAGCTTCGCGGTGACCGACAACATCGAGGCCGATTTCGCCGCCAACCGCTGGACGGCCGCCAACCCGTCGTCGACCAACCCCAGCGCCGTGCGAAACAACACCCCGAACTCCACGTACTTCGTCGAATCGGGCTCCTACCTCCGCCTCAACAACCTGGTGCTGGGCTACGCGCTGCCCGTCGACCTGGCCAAGCGGGCCAAGATCGCCTCCGCGCGCGTGTACGCGACGGCCCAGAACCTGTTTACCCTGACGGGCTACTCCGGCTTTACGCCCGAACTGCCGGGCGGACCGCTGGACGCCGGTATCGAGGCCACTACGTACCCCACCAGCCGCACGCTCGCGCTGGGACTCAACCTTACCTTCTAAGCCTTCCGACCATGAAAACTTTCACCCCCCTACGCACCCCACGCCTCGGCGCGGCCGCCCTCGGACTGGCGCTGGCCGTGGTCAGTGGCTGCGGGGATTTCCTGGACGTACCGCCCCAGGGCCAACTCACCGAAGAACAGATCCGGACCGACCCCGACGCGGCCCGGAAGTTGGTCGATGGGGTGTACAACATCATGTACCTCGGCGGCTTCGGTGAGGACGTGCACAGCCTGCAGTACATCGTGCTGACCAACGTCGCCTCCGACGACGCCGACAAGGGCAGCTCGCCCCAGGACTACGCCCCGGCGGCCGAAGTGGACAACTTTACGCTCAATTCCACCAACGGCATCGTCAACAACACCTGGAAGGGTTATTTCCAGGCCGTGACGCGGGCCAACCAGGCCCTGGATAAGATTTCGCTCAGCCCGGCACCCGAGGCCACCCGGAACCGGCTGATCGGGGAGGTGCGGTTCCTGCGCGGTTATTTCTACTTCAACCTGGTGCGTTTCTTCGGCGGCGTGCCCAAACTCGACCGGGTGCCGGCCACCTCGGAAATCAACAACCCGGCGCTGCAGCAGCGGGCCTCCGCGGACGAGATTTACCAGTTGATCACGGAAGACCTGGAATTTGCCGTCGCCAACCTCCCCTTGAAGGGCCAGACGGAGACGGGCCGGGTCACCAAAGCCGCCGCGCAGACGCTGCTGGCGAAGGTGTCGCTGTACCAGAAAAACTACCAGCGGGCTTTTGCGTTGACCAGCGAAATCACCGGGGGCCAATCGGGGGCCTACGGTCTGTACCCGAACTACGCCAACATCTGGCGCGAAGTGGGCGCCAACAGCGAGGAATCCATCTTCGAGGTACAAACCAACATCAACGCCGCCTGCAACAACTCGGCGATTAACATATACGCGGTGAGCCAGGGGCCGCGGTCGGGCGGCAAGGGCGGCTGGGCGGATCTGGGCTTTGGCTTCAACAACCCCACCCGGGCGCTGGCCGACGCCTACGAGCCCGGCGACCGACGCCGGGAGGGAACCATCATCTTCATCAACCCGACCACGCCCACGGGCTCGACCGGCACGGTGTTGTGGGACGGCTTCCGGATTCCCAGCCAGGATTCGGTGGAAAATGCGCGCTACAACTACAAGGCTTACCACAGCCGGCGGAGCGAGCGGAACTGCGGCAACAACGACTACCTGCCCAAAAACCTGCGAATCCTGCGCTACGCCGAAGTGTTGCTGATCCAGGCCGAAGCGGCCCTCCAACTCGGCAATGCGGCCGCGGCCGCCACCGCCCTGAACCTGGTGCGGGCCCGGGCGGGCCTGGGTCCGGTGAGCGCGACGCTGGCCAACATCTGGGGCGAGCGCCGGGTGGAACTAGCCATGGAACACGACCGGTTTTTTGACCTGGTGCGGCAGGAAAGCGTGCAGCCCGGCCGCATCGTTGGGATTTTTGCCGCGCAGGGCAAAACTTTCGTCAAGGGTAAAAATGAGTTGTTTCCCATTCCCCAGGAACAAATTGACCTGAGCGGCAACCAGTTGACCCAGAATCCGGGCTATTAGTCCGCGCTTCGAAAGGAAGGGAATGTCGAATGTCCGCCGCTGCGGTTGGACCGGTTCGCCGGTGCGATTCGACATTCCCTTCTCTTCAACATTCAATGCCCCGTGTTTTTGAACAACTACTGATGAAAGTAATTGCCTTGGTCCTGCTCTCGCTGCTGCTTCAGTTGGTCGGGATTTGCAATCCCGACTTTCCGAACGTGGAGGATTTGCAATCCTACCACCGCAGCGGCCAGCTAAAAGTGGTGAGGCGGTGAAGCGGATTGCAAATCCGCGGCTCGAGGGTCGGGATTGCAAATCCCGACCAACGGTATCCCTGATCTGAAGGGATTGAATCGCACCGGTTCGCCGGTGCGATTCCACTCCCCGTGTTTTTGAACAACTACTGATGAAAGTAATTGCCTTGGTCCTGCTCTCGCTGCTGCTCCTGCCCGGTCG
>JACMKY010000067.1 GCA_014379925.1 Cytophagales bacterium
AAGGTTAACTTCCTCGGTGAAGCGGGTGACTCGCTGTCGTTGCTCAACGGCTTGGTGACGGTGCAAATGGGTGAAGTCTACGAAGAAGTGGACCGCTGATTACGCAGATGAAATGATTGCGCTGATGATTGCTTCACTGATGGTTAACTGCTGATGAAAGCCAGGTTCCGGATCGGGGATTCGTTCGTGATTACTGGCCGGGGACTGGCGTTGTTGGGCGAAATACTGGAAGGAACGCTCCGCCGGGGAGATGAACTGACTTTTCACTTGAATGACAAAACTTATCATTTGGTGATTACGGGCATTGATATGGGCGTGCGTCGGGTGGGTGAAAAAGGCAACCCGTTCGTTGGATTGCTGGTACGCGCGGATGAACAAGAGACGGTAGAACTGGACCGGAACGTTCTGCTTCGAGGCACCATCGCCGGGGTTGCGTCGGCGTGACGGCAGGAACGGCGCTTTCCGGGCCACTGGAAAATTGAGTAGATTTGCCTTTTTACAAAAATACGTACCTGGAAAAAATCGACGTTTCTTGATTGATTAACCGTTTGACTTGTAATGCTTTTCCTTGTTTATGACCTACGACTTATCACTTACGACTGCTAAGGAGGAACCCCGGTGAAATACCAGCAATATGCGGGCGTGGATTACGCCCAGGTAGGCGAAACCATCCTGGCCTACTGGAAAGAAAACCAGATTTTCGAGAAGTCGATCAGTACCCGCGAGGGCCGGCCGGCATTCACTTTCTACGAAGGACCACCCTCGGCCAACGGCACGCCGGGCATCCACCACGTGATGGCCCGCACCATCAAAGACATTTTCTGCCGCTACAAAACCCTGCAAGGCTTCCAGGTGAAGCGCAAGGGCGGTTGGGATACGCACGGCCTGCCCATTGAACTGCAGGTGGAGAAGGAGTTGGGCATCACCAAGGAAGACATCGGCACCAAAATCAGCATTGAGGAATACAACCGGAAGTGCCGCGAGGCGGTGATGAAATTTACCAGTCAGTGGAACGAACTGACCGAGCGGATGGGCTATTGGGTGGACCTGGAAAATCCGTACGTCACTTATCAGAAGGAGTACATCGAGTCGGTGTGGTCCTTGCTGAAAAAGCTGTACGAGAAAGGCTTGCTCTACAAAGGATACACCATCCAGCCGTACTCGCCCGCCGCGGGCACCGGGCTGAGTTCCCACGAACTCAATCAGCCCGGCACCTACAAGGACGTGCGGGATACCTCCGTCGTCGCCCAGTTCAAGGTGGTTCGCAATGCCAAGTCGGAGAAGTTGTTCGAGCAGTCAGATTCGCAACCCGGGGAAAACGTCTACATCCTCGCCTGGACTACCACGCCCTGGACGCTGCCCGCCAATTCGGCGCTCACGGTGGGGAAAAACATTGACTACGTCCAGATTGAGACGTTCAATCCCTATACCTTCCTGCCCGTCAGGGTAATTCTGGCGAAAGTGCTGGTGGGAAAATACTTCCCGGAAAAAGCCCGGGATCTTTCCCCGGAGGAATACCTACCCGGCGGCAAACAGATTCCCTGGCGCGTGGTCGGTGAGCACCGGGGAAGTGACCTGGAGGGAGTAGAATACGAGCAGTTGTTGCCCTACGTGCGGCCCGACCGCCCCGCTTTCCGCGTGATCCTCGGCGACTTCGTGACTACCGAAGACGGCACGGGCGTGGTGCACACCTCTCCTACCTTCGGCGTGGATGACTACCGCGTGGCCCAGCAGAACGGCATCCCGTCCATCCTGGTGAAGGATGAAAACGGCAAGGACGTACCCATCGTGGATAAGCAGGGACGGTTCGTGAAGGAAATCACCGATTTCGCCGGCCTGTACGTGAAGAATTACAACGACGCCGACGAATCCGCCGAAGGCTACAAATCGACCGACGTGCTGATTTCCATCAAGCTCAAGGAAGAGAACAAGGCTTTCAAAGTAGAGCGCTACGAACATACGTACCCCCACTGCTGGCGCACCGACAAACCGGTGCTCTACTACCCGCTCGACAGCTGGTTCATCCGCACCACGGCCCGGAAGGACCGCCTGATTGAACTCAACAAGACCATCAACTGGAAGCCTGAAAGCACGGGAACGGGTCGCTTCGGCAACTGGCTCGAGAACCTGGTGGACTGGAACCTGTCGCGCTCGCGCTACTGGGGAACGCCCCTGCCCATCTGGCGCACCGAAGACGGTAAGGAGGAAATCTGCATCGGGTCCCTGGGAGAATTGAGCGACGAAGTGGATAAGGCGGTCGCGGCGGGGTGGATGGCGCGCAATCCGGTGAAGGACAACCCCGCCGCATCGGCGGACCGTCCCGGTGCGGCGGGGCTCGATCCCCACCGCCCGTACGTGGACGACCTCGTGCTCGTGTCGCCAAGCGGCAAACCCATGCGCCGCGAACCGGACCTGATCGACGTGTGGTTCGATTCGGGCGCTATGCCCTACGCGCAGTGGCACTACCCGTTCGAGAACGGAGACGTTTTCGAAAAGGCTTTCCCCGCCGACTTCATCTCCGAAGCCGTGGACCAGACGCGGGGTTGGTTCTTTACGCTCCACGCCATCGCCGTGCTGTTGTTCGACCGCATCGCCTTCAAAAACGTGCTTTCGACGGGACTGATGCTCGACAAGAACGGGGAGAAGATGTCCAAACGAAAGGGCAACGCGGTCAATCCGTTCGAGACGCTCGCCACCTACGGACCGGACGCCACGCGCTGGTACATGGTTGCCAACGCCCCGCCGTGGGAAAACCTGCGCTTCAACCTCGACGGCGTGCAGGAAGTGCAGCGCAAGTTTTTCGGCACCCTGCACAACACCTACAACTTCTTTGCCCTCTACGCGAACCTCGATGATTTCGCATTCAACGAAGTGCCGGTGCCGCGCGAAAGGCGCACGGAGAGCGATCGCTGGATTATTTCCCGGCTCAACAGCTCGATTATCGAAGCGAAGGAGGCGTACGAAGAATACGAGCCGACCCGGGCCGCCCGGACCATTCAGGATTTCGTGACCGATGACCTGAGCAACTGGTACGTGCGGCTCAACCGCAAGCGTTTCTGGAAACTGGGCAGCCGCCCCGGGGAATTCACCGACGACAAGCGGGCGGCGTACCAAACGCTCTACACCTGCCTGGAATCGGTGGCCCGGCTGATGTCACCCATCGCCCCGTTCTACGCCGAGCAGCTCTACCGGGATTTGGTGGTTGGTCCGACCGAGGGCCAACCCGGGGCGCACCAACCCGTGGAGTCGGTGCACCTGAGCGCATTTCCGAAAGCCGACCCATCGGCCATCGACCCGGCTCTGGAAGAGAAGATGACCCTGGCGCAGGACCTCGTTTCGCTCATCCACTCGCTTCGCAAGAAACACAGCTTGAAGGTACGGCAACCCTTGTTAAGGGTGCTCATTCCGGTGCTGAATCCGCGGATGAAAGCGCAGATCGGGGACGTGGAAGACCTGATTCTTTCGGAGGTAAACGTCAAATCGCTGGCCTACATCGACGATACGTCGGGCGTGGTGGTGAAGAAAGTCAAGCCGAACTTCAAGAAACTCGGCAAGCAGTACGGTTCCCGCCTGAAGGAGGTGGCCGCGTTGATCGGCGCTTTCGGTCAGGACGAAATCCGCCAGATCGAGCAGCAGGGCAGCCTGCGCGTGACCCTTGGCAGCGACGTCATTACCCTGACGGCGGAAGATGTGGAGATCACTTCGGAGGATATTCCTGGCTGGATTGTGGCGAGTGAAAATGGCCTGACCGTCGCCCTCGACATTACACTCACCGACGAACTGCGCCGCGAAGGCATCGCCCGCGACGTGGTGAACCGGGTGCAGAACCTGCGAAAAGACATGGGCCTGGAAGTGCAGGACAAGATCAGGATCGACGTGCAACTGGCCGATGAACTGGTCAATTCGGCCCTGGTCGCCAACCGCGAATACATCTGCCAGGAAACCCAGGCCCTTGAACTCAACCTGCTGGCGGAACTGGAAGGCGGGCGGACCGTGGAAATGGACGAATTCGTACTGAACCTGAAAATCACGTTGGGCAACTGAGCGGTCCGCTATCCGCTACCAGTCATGCACGATCGGGTAGGAAAGATCGGCCCAGTAATGAAACGGAACCAACGCCGCCCGCCTTTTGCCGGAATGGGACAGACGCGGGTGGTCGGCGAAAGCGGCCCGGTTGCTTGGTCACCCGGGCCGTTCTTCCCGGTACGGAACCCATTGACGATAAAGGATTTGCCCCGGGTGTCACCCCGCGTGCTTCAAATTTTGCGGGAAAACTCTTGCCCACTGGCTGGATTTTGTATCTTTCCCCCGCGTACCGCGTTTATCAACCCAACTTTTTAACCCTAATTTGATTGCTTGTTATGAAGAACAAACCCTTACTCCGCTTGCTTTTCGTGGTTGCCGTGGGCCAATGCCTTTTTTCCTGCCAGTCGGCCCGGAATTTCCAAGCCGCCAGCCGAAAGGCAACCGACTCTTTCAATTCGAATCAAGCCATCGTTTCCCCGCGATCCGCCGATGATGGGGCGGCCGATCCCGCCCAGAGCGCCGCGGTGGCTGACCCCGTCAACGCCACCCAAACGGAGGACTTGCAGGTGGATGCTTCCGGCGACGAGGCGTATGCACCAGCAACTCCTGCCGCCGCTTCGGCCAAAGAGCGGGTCATTGCCCGACAACTTGCTTCCCGGTCATTCTCCCCGGCCATGAAGGCTTCGTTGCAAAAGGCGCGGGACATCGTAAAAACCAACCAGGCCGACCGGACGGCGGGCAAAGAGTTGACCCGGGCCGCCAGGAAGCAGGAGCGAACTGCCCTCCGCTCGGTATTCAAGGAAGCAAGAGCCGACGCCGACGATGACAAGGTACTCGAAGTCATCCTGGCGATTTTTATTCCTCCGCTGGGGGTCTATCTGCACGAAGACGAAATCAATTCCAAATTCTGGATCGACCTGGTGCTGACCTTGTTGTTTTTCATTCCCGGCGTGGTGTACGCGTTGTTGGTTGTCACCGACTCCATCTAGCTAATTTCGTAATCGGGTAGAAAAAGCGGGGCGAACACCTTGTTCGCCCCGCTTTTTTTGGCCGACTCAGGCACCGACGCCCGCTTGCGTCCTACCCATTTCCGTTGCCTCGGGCACTTCGTTGAGCTTGCCCGTCTTTACGTCGTAGATGTATCCGTACACTGGAATGTGGGCGGGAACGAGTGGGTGCTGCCGAATGCGGGTCACGTCTTCCACCACGCTTTCTGCCAGGTTTTTAATGGTCAGGAACGAAACGAATTTCGCCTCGTTCGAACCGGGGCCCTGGCCCACGTCGTGCCAACCCGACGCGTCTACTTTCGCCGTTTCCAGGCTTTTGGCGAGCAAATCCCGCATTATCTCGTCCGTAAACGTTTCCATCCCGCAATCGGTGTGGTGAATCACGAACCACTCCTGCGTACCCAGCAACTTGTAGGAAATCACCAGGGAACGGATAGCATCGTCGCTGGCCCGCCCGCCCGCGTTGCGGATCACGTGGGCGTCGCCTTCCGAAAGGCCGGCGTACTTGGCCGGATCGAGCCGGGCATCCATGCAGGTGAGAATGGCGAAACGTCGGCCGGGAGGCATGGGCAGGCTTCCCTTGTCGCCAAAGCCAGCTTGGTAATGCTGGTTGGCCGTCAGTACTTCGTTCAGGATGGTGCTCATAAGACTAAGAATTTAAAATTGGTTTACACAATAATCTCCATCGGTAAAATAGGAATTCGGGAAATATACGAAAAAACCAACCCGCCGGGACAACGGAAGATTGAGCGGGAAATGTGTCTTACCGCGGATGCCCGGGCGATTTGCCTACTCCCACAGCGGGTAATGCTCGAGTCGTACCTGTTCTCCGAAGAAAATTCGGGTCGAGGCTTCGAAGGACCGGGTGTAATCCGATACGAAAAACTGACGGCGGGGCAGCCCTTCGCTGGTAGCCTCGTTAGAAACTTCGTTAGAAACCAACCCCTGGCGGTTCAGCAGGTGGTGTTCCGTCAGGTAACCCTGCAGCGACTGCGCCACGATTTCCGAACTGTCGATTACGGCTACCCCGCCTCCGTAGTAAGCGTTGATCTGCGCTTTGATGAGCGGATAATGGGTACACGCCAGGATCAGGGCTTCGATCCCCCGCAACGACTCGTCCGACAAGTACTCATTGACGATGGCTTGGCTGATGTTTTTGTTGAAAAAACCTTCTTCAATCATCGGAGCCAGCAGCGGGGTGGCCAGCGAATGCAGCACAATGCCCTTTTCCAAGGCGTCCGTCTTTTTCCGGTAGACGTTGGAGTTGACGGTTTGTTTGGTGCCAATTAAACCAATGGTGTGCCGTGCGTAGTGTTCGCCGAGGTAATCAATGACCGGATCGATGACGTTCATCACTTTTGCCTTGCTGCCCACGTATTCGCGTACCAACTCAAAGGCCGCCGCGGAAGCCGAGTTGCAGGCGATCAGGATCAGCTTGCACTCTTGCTGAATCAGCAGGTTACAGATTTTCACCGCGTACGCCTGGATGGCCGCCGCGGACTTGTCCCCGTAGGGCAGGTGGGCAGTGTCACCGAAATAGAGAATGTTTTCGTGGGGCAACCGGCGGGTTATGGCGTGCGCCACGGTGAGGCCGCCAATGCCGCTGTCGAAAATACCGATGGGATGGGAAGAACGCATGGAATGGATAAACGTCAGTATCCAGTGTATTGTGTCAATATTAGCAAATAAAATGCTGCCTTTCAGCCGTTTAAATTACCCTGTTACGCAATTAAAATTTTATCTTGGTATGAATCTGCATACTGCCTACTGCACACTGGCTACTGCATACTGTTTACTGCCAACTGCCTACTGCCT
>JACMKY010000539.1 GCA_014379925.1 Cytophagales bacterium
GTGATCGGCAACCCGATAGTCAGCGTCCCGGCGGCGGGCGCGGCGACCGCCGGGACGCCTCGCCGTCGTCCTACCGGAGTGGCCCGTCCCGTCCCGCCAACGACCGGGGAGAAGGGGCCGATTGGAAACAGAACAACCAACGCTACGAGAGCCACACCAATCGGCAACTCATGGATGCTTCGGAGAAAACCACCCGTCCCGTCGATTTCCCCGGGGAAGCGTCCGGCAACCCGTCCGGCGAAGGCATCCGGTTGAATCGCTACATCGCCAACGCCGGCGTTTGTTCGCGACGCGACGCGGACGTGCTGATCGAATCGGGCGAAATCAGGGTGAACGGCAACGTGATCACCGAGATGGGCTACCGCGTGGGCAAGAACGACGTTGTCAAGTACGGCAACCGGCTCCTGAACCGCGAAAAACTGGTCTACGTGCTGCTCAACAAACCCAAGGACTACCTTACCACCACCGAAGATCCCAACGATCGTAAAACGGTCATGGACCTGGTGAAGGAAGCGGGTGACCAGCGCATTTACCCGGTGGGAAGGCTAGACCGCAACACCACTGGTCTGCTGCTGCTGACCAACGACGGCGAACTGGCCGAAAAGCTGGCGCATCCGTCCAACGAAATCAAGAAAGTATACCAGGTGGAGCTCGACAAATCCCTGGGGGCGGAAGACTTCGAGAAGATCAAGGAAGGCCTCACCCTGGAGGACGGTCCGGTAAAGGTGGATGACCTGGCCTACGTGACCCCCGATAACATGGTCATCGGCATCGAGATTCACAGTGGCCGCAACCGACTGGTGCGCCGGATTTTCGAACACCTGGGCTACGAAGTGCTGAAGCTCGACCGCACGGTGTACGCTGGCCTCAGCAAAAAAGACCTGCCCCGGGGCACCTGGCGCTTCCTGGCCGACAAGGAAGTCGTAAAACTGAAGTATTTCCAGTAGGTTCCAAGGGTGGCGTAACCGCTCACTTTGGCTTCCAGGCGGCGCGGCTGCCGTCAACGCCGGCCTGGTAACGGAGGGCTTCCACTGCGTGCGGGTTGGAGCCGTCGGCCAGCACCACGTACACCGGCTGCCGGTCGCCCGACTGCCCTTCGTAGGTCCCGGGGTTCCAGGCCGCGTCCCGCCAGCGCGGATCATCCGTCATGCGGTAGGAAATCCATTTCCCGTCGGGCGACCAGGCGGGCGAAAAAATGAACATTCCCTGGTACGTAAGTTGCTTCTGGTTCTTCCCGTCGGCATCGCAGACGAACAGCTCCAGGGTGGTGCCCATCTGGTCGCAGTAGAGAATCCTGGTGCCGTCCGGCAACCAGGTGGGTCCCACGGCCCCGATCTCGTTTTCGTGCGTGGTGAGTTGGCGCACGTTCTTGCCGTCAGCATCCATTACGAACACGCAGGAGCCTTTGCCCACCCCGCCCGTGAAGGCGATCTTCTCCCCGTCCGGGGAAACGCACGGGTCGCGCCCGTCGCCGATCACCTCGAAGCCGGACCCGTTGGGAGCCACGCGGGCGACCATGCCTTTGCCACCCCGATCCAGGCCAAACACAATCCACCCGCCTTTGCCCGGCCAGGTGGGAAAGTAGCAATAGGCCGGGGCGGTTTCCCGCGTCAACTGGCGCACGCTGCTTCCGTCCGCACCCATGACAAAGAGGTTGTGCGCCCCGTTGCGGTTGGACGTGAAAACAATCTTCCTACCATCCGGCGACCACATCGGGTAGCGGTCCTCGGCCGGATGGCGCGTCAGGTTCCGGGCGTCGCCCGTAGTCGGATCGACCGTGAATACGTCGGTGTTGCCCGTGCGCATGGACGTAACGACGAACTGGTGTCCCCCCAGTTCCCCTTCGGCCGGAGCCGGGTTCTGACAGCGGGTTATGAAAGGACATCCCCAAAGCATCAGCCAAACCCGGAGGCGAATCGGATTCTTCATGGAAGTAAGTTACAGGTTGATGGGTTACAGGTTACAGGTTGATGGGTTGCAGGTTGATGGGTTACAGGTTGCAGGTTGATGGGTTACAGGTTGCAAGTTACAGGTTACGGATCAGGACGGAGAAAATTAATGGATGGTGGAACGGCATAGGCCCAAATCACCCCACTTTTTCAATTTCCAACCCGCAATACCAAGTAGCCGCGCGGCGGTCCCGTAATCGGTCCCGTAATCGGCGAAGGCAGCCCGGCAACCTGCAACTCATCAACCTGCAACTTGTAACCCTACTTCAGCACGTCCTGGCCGATGGCTTGGCGGCGCAGGTAGTCGGAAACCTTTTCGAAGAGGGAAATCAGCACAATGGTGAAGAAAATGAGCGCCAGCCCATCCTGGTAACGCGTGAGCTTCATGGCCATGTGGATTTCGTAGCCAATACCGGCCCCGCCGAAAACGCCCAGGCCGATGGCCGCCCGGAGGTTGATGTCGAAGGCGTAGAAGAGGTTGGCGATGAAGGAAGGCAACACCTGGGGAATGATGCCGAACTGAATCACCTGCCACTTGGTGGCTCCCACCGCGTACACCGCTTCCGCCGGGTCGCCGTCGGTTCCTTCGATGGCATCGGCGAAGAGTTTGCCGAACACACCGACCGTTCCAACCACCAGGGACAACATCCCGGCGAAGGGCCCCAATCCCACCGCGATCAGGAATACCAGGATGATGACCAGGTTCGGAATTCCCCGCTCGATGGACAGCCCGGTACGGACGACGGCGCGGACGGCGGGGTGCGGACTGGTGTTGCCCGCCGCCAAAAAGGCCAGACCCATCGCCAGCGTCCCACCGATGAGCGTGCCGAGAAAGGCCATGGAAATGGTTTGCAGGATGGAACTGAACACTTTCTCTTTGCGCCAAAGCACTTCGAAATTCGGGGGCGTCATCTCCCCCATCAACTCCGCCAGGTAGTGGAAATCGGTGATGAACAACCGCGGATCGAACCCGAAATACCCGCACAAGCCCACCACCACCAGCAGGAACACCAGCAGGTAAGTAACCGCCCGTTTGTAGCGCTGGGAGGGTAGATACGGCTTCTCGATGACCAGATTCATCTCAGTTTGATTTCGGGGGCTACTTTTTTCCTCAGTAAACCGGACAACTTTTCGGAAAGGAACACCAGCGCCAGGATCACGAGAATGGCGCTGGTGGCCCGTTGGTACTCCAGCAGCCGGAAAGCGTAAAACAACTCGTAGCCAATGCCGCCCGCCCCGACGGCGCCCAGTAAAACCGACAGGCGGATGTTTACCTCGAACCGGAAAATCGTGTTGATGATGAGCGAAGGAAGCACTTGGGGAACCACCCCGTAGCGGATCACCTGCCACCGGTTGGCGCCCACCGATTGGATGGATTCCAGGGTGGCCGGGTTGATCTCCTCGATGGCATCCCCGAACAGGCGCCCCAACATCCCGATGCAACCGATCGACATGGCGATCACGCCGGGAAACGGTCCCAGGCCCAGGGCGGAAATCAGGAGGAGCAGCAGGATGATTTCGGGCAGGGAACGCTCGGTGGCGAGCAGAAAACGACTGGCGTTGCGCAACCAGGGAGGTGACACGTTGGAAGCGGCCGCCAGGGCGAAGAAGAACGAGAGGATGGCCCCGAAAACGGTGGCCAGGAAAGCCAACAGAACGGTTTCCAAGGCGGGATTCACCAGCTCGGCCAGCGCAGCCAGGTCGGGGGGGAACATGAAGCCGAGGAACTCGATCCCCTTGGGAAGACCCCGCCGGAGCGCGGAAAAATCCACCTTGCACGACACCGCGGCCCAGTAGGCCGCGAACCCGAGCCCCGCAACCACCCAAATTTTGCGGATGGTTTTCTTACGCTGGTAGCGGGCGTAGTCCACGGCCGGGTGCGCTTGGCGCTTGGTGCAGGGGATTCTCCGTCGGGGGGGTTTCCCGCGGGCGATGGGCTTCCATTTCCGACCACTCGGCCCCGTAAATATCCAGCATTTCCGCCCGGGTCAACCCGTTGCCGCCGTCGCGCACGACGCGGCCGTCCTTGATGGCGATGATCCGCGTGCAAAATTCGGTGATGATTTCCGGCTGGTGAAACACGCCGATGATGGGCATTTCTTCCGCCAGCGGCTTGAGCAGTTGCATGATCTTGCGGGCGTTGCTGGGATCCAGGTTGGCGATGGGTTCGTCGGCCAGCATGATGGCCGGTTGCTGGTACATGGCCCGGGCAATGGCCACCCGCTGCATCTCGCCGCCGCTCAGCGAACCGACGGTGCGGTGCGCCAGGTGCGCCACCTTGACTTTTTCCAGCGTTTCCAACGCCAGCAGGGCTTCGCGGTCGGTGAATCCGTAGAACAGGCTCCGCAGCCAGTTGATGTTTCCCAACTGCCCGATCAGGACGTTGTCGATGGCCGAGAGGCGTTTAACCAGGTTAAATCCCTGGAAGATCACACCGATCTGCTGCCGGGCCCGCCGCAGTTCCTTGCCTTGGCTGCGCGTCAGGTTGATGGCGTGGTTCCGGTGGTCCGTGAAGACCACCTCCCCGGTGGTGGGTTGGGTGAGTCCGTTCAGGCAACGCATGGTCAGCGTCTTGCCGGCTCCGCTCGGACCCAGGATTCCCACGAACTCTCCTTTTTCAACCTTGAAGCTGATCCCCTTCAGGATCGGCACCCCTTCCTTGGTTGATTTCGTGATGTTCCTTGCCTCAATCATGCCGGGCAGTCGTGAGTCGCCAATCGCAAGTAGTTGCCGGACGTTGTGAATCCATCTTGTTGTGCATATTGGTTTTTCAAACGTGCTTAACTCGGCTCGAACAGTTGATACCCAACGCTTTTGCGCTGCTTATTGCTTACAACTTACGGCTTACCGTGGCCTGACCAAAGAGCAAAAGTGGCCCTCCGGTGTTAGGGTGGATTGAGACCCCCGTTAGTTTTGCGTTAGCGCCGGGGTTTCTTCGCGCCGGGCGGCGCTTCTGGTTTCGATCCGTTGCTGAATGGCCCTGAACCGTTTGACGGCCTGCACCAGGTCGCGGTCGTGTTCGAAAGTCGTCCAGAGGTGGCCCAGCAGGGCCAATCCGTCGAACCCCGCGTCGAAGGCCTGGTCCACCACGCGGTCGGTGATTCCCCCCAGCGCAATGACGTTGGGCCGGTCCGGTTTCTCGCCCAGGAAAACCTTCAGGTCGTTGATGCGGAATTTGCTGTTGTAGCCCCGGTTGGAAATGCTGTCGAAAATCGGACTCAGGAACAGGTAATCGAACATGGGCGACGCCTTTTTCACTTCCTGGATCGAATGCAGGGAAAAACTGAGGTGCGCGAAGAACTGCTTCCGGGGCGGAGTAGGGTCCTGGCCCCGGTCCCGCAGGAAATCCTCGTAGCAGTATTTCTTCGTAAAATGCGCCCCGCGCAGCCCGTACCGCTCTACCAGCTCGAAGTGGGAATGCAGCACCACGTACCGACGGAAAGGCTCCGGGATCCGTTCGATGTAGGCCGCCATGCGCGACGCCGTATAACCGCTTTTTCGCAGGTGAAAGTACTGCAACCCTTCGCAAAACAGCAGGTTCAGCAAGTAGTGCTCGTTGGGCACGTCGCTGAAATTGGAAACCACGATTAACTTCATTTTTCAGGGCGAAATTGGATAGCGTATACGCGAAGGGCAAGTTTA
>JACMKY010000540.1 GCA_014379925.1 Cytophagales bacterium
CCTGAAATTGGTGTTGATTGCCAATGGCATTGCCTTCCCGATAGCCTGGTGGGCAACCGACAAATGGCTGCAGGAATATGCCTACCATATAGCCCTCGAATGGTGGATGTTCGCGTTGGCGGGTCTTCTGGCCATCATTGTTGCTGTACTGACGGTGAGTTATCAAGCCATCAAAGCGGCCTTGGTGAATCCGGTGAAGAGCTTGCGGACCGAGTAATTTTGCCTGGACGGCGCCCTCCGTTTGCTAGCAGAATCCCAAGCAAGTCGTCCGGGCGGCCGGTACCAAGGAATTTTGTACCTTTTTTTAAATGAACCCAAACAAGCCCTAAATTCCGCACAAGCCAATGCCAACTACGTCCCGTGCCTTTTGACGCGCAAGCAGCCAATTTCTACCGTCTTTTAACCGGGCACTACCAGTCAGGAAGCAGTCGCAAAAATTCCGGAAGCCCCCACTTCGTCCGTCAATAACCGCATTTTCACGACTGCCGCTTTCCGTTCACCAAGCGACTGATTTTCAGGGGGTTTTCTTCCTTCAGTTCGTCAGGAAGCAGGAAAGGCGGAAAGTTCTGGAAGCTGATCGGGCGGCAAAAGCGTTCAATGGCCAGGGTTCCCACCGAAGTAGTCCGGCTGTCGGTGGTGGCCGGAAAAGGACCTCCGTGCGTCATGGCGTACGTTACTTCCACGCCCGTCGGGAAGTCGTTGATCAGCAGGCGGCCGACTTTTTGCTTCAGCACTTCGATCAATTCCACGTTTTCCGCCAGGTCCTGATCGGTTCCCCAAACGGTCGCCGTCAGGTGGCCGGGCAGGCTGCGGGCAAAGCGCAATCTATCGGCCGGATTGTCGGCCACGACGCCCACCGTCGAGGGTCCGAAAACCTCGTCAGTTAGGTGGGGATGCTGAAGTGCGTTCCCAACCGTGGTCTGCAACAGGTGGGTCTTGACCATCTCCTCGGAAAAGTCGGTCAAGGAGGCAGTTCCCGCCACCGTTTGCTGGGCCCGAATGCCCGCCAGGTACGCTCGCCGGATGCCCGCCGTCAGCATTGGGGCGGGCATAATCGCGTTCAAGGCCGCTGCGGTCCGGTGAATGAATTGCGTTGCTTCCTCCGACTGGTCCACCACGAAAACGCCCGGGTTGGTGCAAAACTGACCCACGCCCAGGGTGACCGAGCCCGCCAAAGCCGTGGCCAGGTCTCCCCTTTCCTTGAGTATCCGCGGCAAGAAAAACACGGGATTGGTGCTGCTCATCTCGGCGTACACCGGAATGGGTTCGGGGCGTTGCCCGGCCGCATCAAAGAGGGCTTTTCCACCCCGGTACGAACCCGTGAACCCGATGGCTTTCACCAACGGATGACCCACCAGGCGCATACCCACGTCCGTGGAGGCCCCGTGTACCAACGAGAAAACCCCTTCGGGCATCCCCGTTGCCCGAACGGCTTGTCCGATTGCCCGGCCGACCAGCTCAGAAGTGGCCGGGTGCGCCGGATGCCCCTTGAATACGACCGGGCAGCCGGCTGCCAGCGCCGAAACGGTGTCGCCCCCGGCCACCGAGAAAGCGAACGGAAAGTTACTGGCCCCGAAAACGCCCACCGTTCCCAGCGGAATCAGCATTTGCCGGAGATCCGGCTTGGGGGCCGGTTGGCGATCGGGAACGGCCGTATCGATGCGCGCGTTGACCCACGACCCCTCCCGCACCACCTGGGCAAACAGCTTGAGTTGGTTGACGGTGCGGCCCCTCTCGCCCGTCAACCGGGCTGCGGGCAGCGCCGTTTCCTCACTGGCCGTTCCGATCAGTTCGTCGCCCAGGGCGAGGATTTCTTCGGCGATCCGTTCCAGGAAAACGGCTTTCTCCGCTCCGCTTTTCTTCCGGTAGGTTTCGAAAGCTTCGTTGGCCAGTTCCACGGCCCCGTCCACTTCCTCGGCCGTGGCTTCGTGGAAAACGGTAGGCAGGGCTTCGCCCGAATCGGCTCGGAAGCCGGTGAATGTCTTCGAACCTTGCTTCGAGAGTTGATTGCCAATCAGTTGGCTTCCGGTAAGTTGCATCACTGAACGGTGTTGAGTAAGGTGCCAATGTGATCAATGGTAATGCGGATTTCGTCCCCGCTTCGCAGCGTGAAGTCGGGGTTGGGAACGATGCACGTACCCGTCATCAGGATGACGCCCTGGGGGAAAGTGCATTCCCGGAAAAGGAATTCCACCAACTCCGGGTGCTGCCGTTTCATCTGGCTGATGCGCGTTTCGCCCTCGAAAACCACCCCGCCCGCCCGGAAGATCTGCATGGCGATCCGCGTTTCCGGGGGAATCGGATGCGGGGTTACGTAGATGCCGGGTCCCAATCCGGCGCACCGGTCGAACGTTTTGGCCTGGGGCAGGTACAGGGGATTTTCGCCCTCGATGCTCCGCGAACTCATATCGTTGCCGATGGTGTAGCCCACGATCTTTCCCGAAGCGGTGAGACAAAGGGCCAGTTCCGGTTCGGGAACGTCCCAGGTGGAATCCCGGCGGATGCGCACGAAATCGTTCGTTCCAACGGTGCGGGCGGCCGTCGCCTTGAAAAAAAGTTCGGGTCGTTCGGCCTCGTACACCTTGTCGTAAAAAGTAGCGGCGCCCGACTCCTGGCTTTCCTCCATGCGGGCGGTTTTGCTCCGCAAGTACGTCACCCCGGCGGCCCAGACTTCCTGGCTGCCGATGGGGGCGAGAATGGGCTGGCTGTCCAGCCAATCGGAACCGCCGACGGGCTGCAGTTGGTCGGTTTCCCGCACGAGGGAGTCGTACAGGTCGTCGCGGTTCACGAAGGCATCCCAGTCAGTATGGGAGGAAACGAAAACGCGGTTATCCTCCTCGATGAGAATGCGTTGGTTGGTCTTGTAGATTTTCATGATGGCTGTTACGCAAAGCTAGGTAAACACTTAAACAGAA
>JACMKY010000541.1 GCA_014379925.1 Cytophagales bacterium
GCTGGTTCTGGTATTATGCTATGCAACAAATGGGCGACGATGAGTCGGCAAAACAAGCCGGTGAACTCCGGCTAAAATTGCAGCAAAGAGAAACAACAAGCCGTGATATCGCTCAATTTATCCCGACCATACACACACAAATTCAGCTTAATGAAATTGCTAGATCGGGTTTTGGTAATCAGTTGCGATTTTTGGATAATACCAGCAAGTTTCACGAGAAGACGCGACTCTATTTTTATCCAAAAATATTCGATAATTCGCCGGTAAATTCTGAAAATTGGGGAAATTTTAAGGTAGAAATGTTTTCAGACAATTCATCCGTTGACTATTTAAAGGCATTTATTCCCTTCTTACTTTTCATATTTCTGTTTGTATGGTTGGGTTGGGTTAATTTCAGACGAGGTTATCAATTGTAAATCACCAATTCAGGCATTGACCGGCATAGGCACGGTCGGGTACCATCCCCGAAATTGCCACTGTAGTCAACTTCAGATCGCCAGGGCGTAGCGCCGCCGGGAAAGTTGCCACCCGCCCAGCCCGGCGAAGAGCACCCCGAAGGCCACCGTGGCCAGCGCGTTGGGGCCGAAACTGCCGGCCACCGCCGCCGCGCCGGACTGGTAGGTCGGGAAGCGGTCGTAAGTAGCGGCGGTAATCTTCTCCTCCTTCCAGAACTTGTCCTTGAAGTAGCGGTTCCATTCCCCGTAAAAATCCTCCACCGACTGATTGAAGGCCAGGTAATTGCGCGTGTCGGTACCGGCGATTTCGTTGAGCGAATGCCCCAGCAGCAGGGCCGGCGACAGGAAGCGGTAGCGGTAGGCCAGCGCCTGCTGCCGGGCCAGTTGGGCCTCGAAAGCCGCGTTCACGGGTGTCGCCAGCTTTTCTTCGGCCTCTTTTTGCAAGAAATGCTCGCGGTAGTACTGCCGCCAGTCCCAAGGCTCTTTTTCCGACTTGCGCGCGTACTGGGGATGGCTTTGGTAAAACCGGGTCAGCATGGCCTCCTGGTCGCGCTTGACCCGCTGCTCGGCATCCCGCAGGGCGGTGACCAATTCCACCCGCGAAGGCACCGGGTGCAGGCTGTTGGTGATCACATTGGCCAGGCTGGGAATCACCAGCACGAAGCCCAGCCAGGCACCCACCAGCAGCAGGGCGTTGGTGGGCGAGCTTTTTCCCAGCACGTTGACGAAGAAGGCCAGCGCAAACCAGAAGGCACTGTACAAGGCGACCAGCAGCAGCAATTGGGGAAAGGCGGCCGTGCCGAGCGGCGCGCCGGCCACGGCCAGCGCCAGCCCAATGCCTAGCCAGGCAATCCCCACCACCAACCCGTAGCGGAAGACCAGTTTGGCTCCGATCACCTGCCCCAGTTGCAGCGGCTGGGAAAGCATCATTTTCAGCGTACCCCCTTCCCGCTCGGCCGACAGCAGGTTGTAGCTCAAAGCGATGATCAGCAGCGGCAGCAGGAAGACCAGCGTGAAAGCCAGGTCGAACTGCCCGTTGGCGAGGTTGAAAGGATTTTCGAAGCTGTGTTGGTTGCGTCCGGCGTCCTTCGAGCGCGTAGAAACCTTGGCGTAGTAGGGATAGATGTCGCTCTGCCCGACCGACACCAGCGCCAGGTCGGCGGGGGGCAGGATGGCGTATTGGCCCGCCCAGCGGGCGCTGCCGGGGTTGATGGGATTGGTGGGGTCTTCGCTCCACTCACCCACCGGCAGCAGGCCTTTGCCCACGCTGTCGGCACGGGCCTGCCACTGGCGGTAGACGGCCCCTTCCTCGGCCTTGAGTTGGGCGATGGTAGCCCGTTTTTCGTTCACCAGTTGCTGGCCGTTGTACACCCCAAAGCCGATGGTGCCCAGCAGCAGGACGCCCACCAGCAACAGCAGCCGGTTGGCCAGCAGTTGCTTCAGTTCCAGTTGAAGGATGGCTTGCATTATCCGTTGAGTTTAGCGGCTGCCCACCACGCCCCGGCCAGGGAAACCAGCACCCAGCCGAGGAGGAATACCAGTTTGCCGGCCGTTTGTCCGGTGGTGTACGCCAGCGTGACGGGCTGGTAGTCGAAACGGGCCGTTTTCCGGAAGAAATCGTTGTTTACCTGGTATTCCCAGTCGTCGTATTTACTGTGGTCCTTCAGTTCGTAATTCAGGTCGCGCACCAGGCGGATGCGGTAGTTTTCGGCTTCCTGCTGAAAGTGGTAGTGGGCCTCCAGGTCGGTGCGGGCCAGCGACATGGAAAGCAGGCGGGTCAGGATGGTGGGCGACAGGAAGGCGCTGGCCTGGTGCACGGCCAGTTGGCGGCGGTAAAGGTCCTGGATGGCCCGGGTATGCTTGTCGAACACGTGCTCTTCGTGCTCTTCGCCGGCCTGCATCGCCAGCCCCCAGTAGTTGAAGGGCAATTGGCTCACGCTGTCCACGCCGTACTTGGCCAGCGTTTCCCGCTCAAATTTCTTGGAGAATTCATTGGCGGAGTCGTGGCCATCCACGCCATTTTTCAGGTCTTTCTCCAGGGCCGCCTGGTAGGCCAGGGCCGAAGGGGCCGGGTACAGGCGCCGGGCCAGGTTGGTGGTGGCCTTGGGTAACACCAGGGTGCTCAGCATCCAGAAACCCAGCAGTAAAACCAGTGACCCGTTGGAATTAGCGGCCCAGGCCGATACGCCCACCGATACGTTCACGAACACGGCAAAGTAGAGCAGCAACACGAGCGCCAGCAGGCCAAAACGGGCAAATTCCCCGCCGTCCGCGCCCGGACTCGCCGCCAGGAACAGCAGCCCGATCAAAAACAAAGGAACGACCAGCGTGAGCAGCACCAGCCAGACGCCGGCCAGCTTGCCCAGTAGCCAGGTGCGTCGGCTCAGGCCCTGACTCAACACCAGCCGCAGGTTGCCGCTTTCCTTTTCCGACGTGAAAGCGCCGAAGGCCATCAGTACAATCAACAGCGGCACCAGGTAGATGAGCACGAAGGCCGGCGTCAACTCGCCGAAGCGGGCCAGGGCGCTGCTGTCCTCGATGGCCTTGAACTGGCTCTCGTTCTGCCGATGGGCTTCCAGAAAAAGCGACACGCCCAGGTACTTGTCCAGCCCGTTGTCGAGCATGGAGAGCGGGTATTTGGGCTTGAAAGCGTAGACGCCGTAGTGGGCGGCGCTGTGCGGGTTGTTGGAACCCTGGTTTTCCCACTGGTAGCGGGCGGTGCGCTTGGCCTGCTCGTGCTGCCGGCTGACAGTCTGGTAATAGTGGCGGCTCACCAGCACGGATACTACAAGCAGCGCCCCGACGAGGACGGCGGCCACCCGGAACCGGCCGTCGCGCAGGGTATCGGTAAACTCCTTGAGGGCAATGGTTTTCAGCATTGGAAGGTACGGGTTAGCAGGGTTGAACTTGGAAGTTTAGCGGGTGAATGGTCCAGCGGTTGGGTGATGGCGGGGTTGCCCGCTTCCCTTGGGGCAAGGGTTGGTGGGAAAGTCGCGCGTTGGGGAAGCCCCTTGGCGGTCCGTCGCGGGTGGCGGTTCCGGTAGTCGGCGGCAGAATCCCGGGCGTAGACGAGACACCTATCCGGTTCCGGCCGCGCTGCCTAGTCGTGCATGTACTCCAGGTACAGCTTTTCCAGGCCACTGGCCGTGATGTCGGCGGCGTTCAGCGTGGTCACCAGCCGGCCTTCGCGCATGATGCCCACCCGCGTGCCCACTTCCTTGGCCCGGAAGATGTCGTGGGTAGCCATCAGCACGGCCGTGCCCTGTCCGCTCAGTTTTTTCAGCAGCTCCGAAAACTCGTTGCTGGCCTTGGGGTCCAGGCCGGAGGTGGGTTCGTCGAGCAGCAGGGCTTTGGCTTTTTTGGCCAGGGCAATGGCGATGCCTACCTTTTGCCGCATCCCTTTCGAGTAGGTACTCACCCGCTGGTCAACGGCCCCGGCCTGCAAGCCGGCCCCAGTCAGCAAGTCGCCCAATTGCGCTTTGGCGTATTTGAAACCGGCCAACTGGCTGAAGAAACTCAGGTTCTCCCGTCCGCTCAGGTTGGGGTAGAGCATCACCTGTTCGGGAATGTAGGCCAGGTCCTTCTTGGTTTGGACGGGTTGCTTGGCCACGTCGACCCCGTTGATGAAGGCGGCACCCGCGCTGGGTTCCACGAAGCCCAGGAACAGGTTGATGGTGGTGGTCTTCCCCGCGCCGTTCTGGCCCAGCAGGCAGAAGATTTCGCCCGGCTTGATTTGCAGGTCGAGTTGGCTGAGGGCGGCCTTGTCCTTGTATTGTTTCGACAAGCCCTTCGCTTCCAGTATATTCATAAAATAAGGGAGGTTTTGACAAATGTATTAAAAAATATTACTCTGCAACAACGTTGCAAAAAATTTATAAGAAAACCCTCAAAGCAGATTCGTCGTACCAAGGAATCCTGAGCAAATGACCGGTTGCGTACCGGTGGGTTGCGTGCCGGAACCAATGAATACGGACGCTTGATCTTTCCGTTGAAACCCATCGCCGCCCTGGCTTTCGCTCAAATCATTTTACGAAACAGCGGTCTTTTCATCATCCCATACGAAGAGGCAAAAAGCGACAAAGTAACCAGGCCTAACGCGACGAGTCGGCGGTTGATTTGGGTATAATCAATCACTGGTGTAAAATGGTACTGAGGCAATCGTTCGAATTCCTTTTTGGTTAAGGTATTTTGGTGCAGGAATATCTTCTCGTCCAGGTAATCTCTCCACAAGGCGAAGTGATGATACGTAGCGGTATCGTAAGCCAGCATCTGCTGCATATCACTGGCCGCAGTCCGGTTAAAAATACTTTGGGCCAGCACCGCCGGAGAGCAGTAATCCAAGCCATCAGTGCTACGGATGCGTTGGGCAAGCTGGGCGTGGTAACGGGCATCGTAGGGCTTCACTTCCTTGTCCAGCAGCAGGTGCATCGCCCTGACCCACCGGGGGTTGTACCAGCCATTCGGAAAAGTATCGCGGGGTATGTTGTTGTAAAGCGGGTATTGCTGGTAAAACGTAGAGGCCAGTAAGGGTTTGGGGGTAGCAAATACCCGGGCATTGGCTTTTTGTACCGCTGCGGTCAACTGTGCTTTCGCATCCACCGGGTATACCACGTTTAAAAGGGCGGTTAGCGTGGCCGGAATGGCCAGGCAAAACAGCAGCCACGCGCTTACCAGCGACAGGGCATTGAAACCGGAAGAACGGTGAAAAGCGGTAACGACCGCCGTAATGCCAGCCCAACAGCCAACGTACAACCAGGTGGCAAGCACCATACAGAACAGCCGGTAATCAAACGCAGCCTGGGTAATGGTGGCAGCCGCCAGAATAATCAAAGTGCCCAGAACAGCCCCGATCAACCAGCGCAAGGCCAACTTGGTCAACATAAAACCTGGAATGCTCACCGCCTGTCCAGCGAGTAGTAGAAGGGTACCCCCTTCTTTTTCACTGCTGAGCAAGTTGTAACTGATCAGAATAAAATACAGGGGAAGTAAAAAGACCAGCACAAAGCTGGTGTCCAGGTGACCGGCCAACTGTTTCTGCGGATTGGCGATTTCGCCGGAAAGGGTTTTGTTTTCGTAACCGGTTGCGTACTTGTTGTAGAAGTAAGTACCGGTGGTGATGCTGACCGCAAACTTGTGCAAGTCCCTTTGCCCGAACGCCAACGCTGCCGTGCCATCGGGTCGGTTGGCGTGCAGGGAGAAGAGGAAGTCGTCGTAATGCCAGGCCGCGGTGGTATCCCGCTTTTGTAATTCTAGGCTCACTACCCGCATGCTGCTGTCGATGTCGTGTTTGAGCAGGTCGATTTTCTGCTGCTGTTGTTCCACTTCCGTACGTCCGTAAAAAGCCGCGTACCCACTGATTACCAGCAGCAATGCCGTCAGTTGCCAGAAGGCATGGCTGCGCTTCAACTGCAACCAGTCAAACCGCAGCAGGGTTACCGTCGAATTTGCCTTCATAAGATACGGACCCGCTTGGTCGCCTTTACCAGCACGAAACAAACCAGCAGCCAGCTCATCAGTGCGATGAATGCCGGCCCCTGTTGGCCGATAGCCCAGCCTGCGGCAGGTTCGCGGTAATTGAAGGGACGAATATGACGGTATACCTCCTGACCGAATTTGGTTTTCCAGTCGCCGCTTTTGGTGTGCGTAGCCATAAACTCGTTCATTGTATTGACGAAATACAGCCGGTAACGCTCCGCTTGGTCCTGAAAGTAAGTAAACTGGGCGTAGTCGGTTCCGCACAAGGCCATGCTGGTGTACTGGACGGTTTGAAATGGATTGAGAAAGGTGGCAAACTGGCTGATGCGGTTTTGCCGGTTAAAAATGGATCGTACCTCTCCCAGGCGCTTGCGATAAATCTGGGTAGTGTACCTTTCACTTTCCACCATGGCAATGGCGTCAAAATTAACGGGGAGCGCGGTAACGGTATCTACCTGGTATCTGGTCAGCAGTTGCCTGAGCAAAACGGCCCTTCTCGCATCGGCCGGATCGTGGCCATCCAGTCCGTTTGCTTCGTCGTGTTTCACCAGTTTGGCGTATGCATACTGGGAAGGGGTTTGGTAAATGGTGCTGCCCAGGTTGCTGGTAACTTTTGGAACAACCACGCAAGCCAGCATCCACAATCCCAGCAACTTTATCAGGGCGGACCGGCTGGTTTGGCTGAATGCCGAAACCACCACGCACGCTGTGATGACGATACCCGCGTAGAGCAGGTAATTGACCAGCAGCAAAACAAAACGCACCCCAGTGTCACCCCGCGTAGCGTGCACCGGCGGGGGCATCATCAAAAAGACGGCTACAAATACCGGCATAATCAGCAAAGAGACCACTAGCCAATAACCAACTATTTTGCCGGCAACGAGTTGTGGCACGGAGGTTCCCTGACTCAACAACAGTTTGATGGTGCTGTTCTCTTTTTCGACACTCACGGCATTGAAGCACACGAAAACAATCAACAGGGGCGGGATGCATTGCAAGACAAAGGCCGGGGTGAGTTCCCCGAAACGAATGATGGAAGTGGCATCTTCGGCCTGGCTGAATTTGAAGTCATCCTGTTTGTGCGGCTCCAGGAAAACCGAGGTCCCCGTGTAACTGTCCAGGCCATTATCGAACATGCTCAGGGATGTTTTAAGCCGGAAGGCGAAATTGCCGAAATGGGCAGCGGTGTGCGGGTTCTTGGGCGGTTGGTTCAGCCATCCGTCGCGACTCATTTGCTGGGCGGCCATTCTTTCCGCGTTGGTACGGGCGTTGCTTTGCCAGGCGGTTAGGCAAGCCAACCCGGATAACAACGACAAAACGGTTGCGATGATCCAGAACCGTTTATCGCGCATTAAATCCGTTATTTCCTTTTTGACAATGATTGAAATCATCCCCGTTTGAATTTATTCGTACTGGTTATTCTCACCACGCGTTGTAACTGATACTGACCTGGAAACTGCGGGGGGTCCCGGGGTAATAGTAAGAAGTGCCGAATGTGCCGACGGCATATCGCTTATCCGCGATGTTGTTCGCATTCACTGCCAGCCCGATATCCCGGTAGGTGTAGCTGAGTAACGCATTCACGACGGAATACCCGGGGAAAGGAATGCCGTATACCTTCTTATTGCTGTTATGGCGATAACCCAACCCAACCTTCAGTCCTTTGACCAACTGCGTAAATTGATAGGTGCTCCAAAAACTGACCGCATCGCGCGGGGTATCCCCGAACTCCTGTCCTATTTCCCCCGGGTCGTTACTCCGGCTGGTAAACGTTTTGTTTTTGGCGTAATTGGCCAGCAGGTTCCACTGGCTGGTAAGGGCGCCGGTAACGGTTACTTCCAAACCACGGCTGGTAACTTGGCCCGCAGTAACTTGCCGGATACCGGCCGGGTCGGCAGGATCGGGTTTCAGCACATTTTCTTGTTTGATCTGATAGGCGGCGATGGTTGCCAGGAGGCGCTGCTTGAAAAATTCACCCCGGGTACCCAGTTCGTACTGCCTGGCCCTCACCGGCGGGAATGGCCCCCCGGCCAACCGTCCATTTGAGCTTTGCGGCTGAAATCCTTCCGAATAGCTGCCGTATACCGATAACTGTCCGGTGGGTTGGTAAACGATTCCCACCTTTGGCACAAAGGCCGTGGCTTGGGAGGTATCCCTGGTAGCGGAGCCGTCAAAGTTGCCGTAGTACGTGTACCGGTAATCGTCGTAGCGCAAGGCCAGTAAAGCCTTCAATTTTTCAGTGATGTTGATTTGATCCTGCACGTAACCCCCGATACTTCGGGTAGGCCCGTAATTCTCTTCGTTTGAATAATAATAATCCGGCGTTATACCATCGGTGCGGAAGGGCGTATAATCAGGGTTGTCCAAACGGATAATATCCGAATAATAACTGAACCCGGTCGGGTAATTTTCGGCGTAACTGTTGTAATCCAGCCCGGAAACCAAGGTGTGCGAAAGCGCACCGGTCTTGAATTGATACGTGAGGTAAGCGTTGAGCGCATATCCTCTTAAGCGGCCTTCGTATACCTGCAAAAATCGGGAAATGCTGTCGGTACGGGGCGAGTAGTTGCCGGGCTGGTAGATGTTGGCATCTGTGCGGCGTCTCGAAAAATTAAACCATCCGTTGGCCGACAGTTTGCTGTTAAAGCGGTGGCTGACGTTCAGTTGCTCCTGGATGCTCAGGGAGGTGTATTTTCCGTCATCGGCCGCATACCTGAAATTGTCCGGCACGGCAAATAAATTCTGGTTGCCAATGATGGGAATGCCCGTGGGAGCCGCCGTTTCCCGGGCAGAACGCAAAATGGTGGTGGAGGTAATGTCCGTATTGGAACCGATTTTCCAGGTGAAAACCGGCGTAACGATGATGCTTTTATTCTCAAAATCCTGGTAGAAGTTCCCCCCGTTTTCAACGCCAATGTTTACCAGTCCAGCCAGGGTCTTGGATTTATTGAGGGAGCCGGTCACATCCGCCTGAAAACGGGTGAGGTTGAAGCTGCCGAACGTCAGGTTGGCATTCGTGTGAAATTCCTTCCTCGGCTTTTTGGTCACCAGATTAATGGTTCCGCCAATGGCACCGTTTCCGTACAATACGGAAGAAGGCCCCTTCAACACCTCCACCCGGTCGACGTAGGGCAACTGCGGCGATTGATCCAGTCCGACGTACCCGTTGCGCTGCCCGTTGAACATAAAGTTGGCTGAACTGGTCGTGAATCCCCGGATGTTGACGTAGTTCAGGTCGCTTTGATCCGTGATGCCGGCAACGTTTTTAAATACTTCGTTTAACCGGTACACCTGTTGCTCCTGTAAAATTGCTTTGGGCACTACCTGGATGGATTGGGGGATGTCTTTGAGTGGCGTGGGCGTACGGGTGCCCGTTTCGGCAACCGACTCCAGGTAATTTTGCCCCCGCCGACCGGCAACGGTCACCTCCCGTAAACTCTGCGTGGCTTCATCGAGTTGCAAAGCCAAAGCAGTAACCTTACCGGCCGCCACGGTTACGTTCTGCTGGGAGGCGGAATATCCCACCCCGGTTGCGAGGAGCGTATAGGTACCCGCCGGAACGTTGAGGAGGGTAAATTCTCCCCGCTCATCGGTGGGAACACCCAAGGTAGTCCCTTCCAGCCCCACGTTGATACCTACCAACGGTTCGCCCGCCGGAGACTGGATGCTGCCCCGGATACTGCCCGGAGCGGCAGTCTTCGTTTGGGCTCCGCTGGTGGTCACCGACCCCAGACCAATGAATAGTAGAACCGAAAGGGAGCGTATCGTTTTTAATTGCATTGAACAAGGGATTAGGTCAACTGATCGTTCGGACAAATATAAGTACCCGGACAACATTTATGCAACAATGATGCATAAATGTTGTGGGTTGGGTTCTTTTGCCTGATATTCAGTGAGTTGTTTTTTCTCTCCTTTAACCGCTTCCCCTCCGATTGGCAGCGGCGGCAATACCAAAGGCTACTGAAATGAAAAACCACCAGGCCGGTGGAAGCAGGATAAAGTCTGCGCTTCGGTTATCGGGTTGGTTTGCACAAGTCAGCCAGGTTGGTTGTTCAGGACTTCTGCAACACGAAGATCATCCGTTCCGAAACGAGCGGATCGTAGGGAGCCAGCCGGTAGTTACCGAAGGTGTGTAGCAGGGTGAGGCCGGCCCGCTGGAA
>JACMKY010000542.1 GCA_014379925.1 Cytophagales bacterium
CACGCATAGCTGGCCGCCGTGGTAGTCGGATTATAAATCCTACAAGCTTGGAAAAGTAGGAAATGCAAATCCTGACTAGACAGGAAGCTAAAACAATTTACTTTATGTTGGTGACTGGTGTCGCAATCATTGACAACGAAAAGATGCACTGTTCTGGGGAAATAGAAATACTTTCCGTTAACGAAAAACAGGTTTACGCTACTTGGAAAATGTTTGCCGGCGATTCTGCAATCGCATCTGTTTCCCGTAATTATTACGTTCCTAGTAACACAACCTCTGAAAGTGAAATATTAAAATTGGTTATCGAAAACATTGCAAAATATAGGATGGGGCGAAAGCGTACATTTTCTGATGTAGTAGTTGTTGCATGAACGACTGCCTACCCGTTGGTTGGGATAACAAATCCCGACCAACCAAGTAACTAATCATTGATAGTTGATCACTGATAACCAATTCTCCGGCGATGAAAAAATTGATGGTTGCCTTCTTTGCCTGCCTCTTGGCGGGAACCTCCCAACCCGGGTTCGCCCAGGGGAAGGGAACCGCCAAGCACGTCATCCTGATCTGCGTGGATGGTTTCCGGCCCGACTTTTACCTGGAAAGCAAGTGGCCGGCCCCCACCATCCAGCGGTTGGCCAAAGCCGGCATTTGTGCGCGGGGGATGCGCCCGGTGGTTCCTTCAGTGACGCTGCCGGATCACACCACCATGATTACGGGGGCCTTGCCCGCCAAGCACGGCGTTTACCACAACCAGCCGTTCGATCCCCAAGGCTGGAACGGGGGCAGCTACTCCAACAGCAACCAGATCAAAACGCCCACCCTGTGGGACGCCGTCAAACAGGCGGGCGGCACCAGCGCCAGCCTCAACTGGCCGGTTTCCGGCGAAGCGCCCGTGGATTGGAATTACCGGTCGTACCGCACCCGGGAAGACAACGGTGCCAACGCATTCCTGACCGAAATCGAAGAGAACGTAACCGGTAAAATGCCCGTCTACGACCCCAAACAACCTTCTACCGATTTCGATTCCTACGCGGCTGACCTGCGGGTGGCGTCCGTGGGGGCGTACCTCATCCAGAAGCATAAGCCCACGTTGATGACCGTGCACTTCGTCAGCACCGACCACGCCCAGCACGAACAGGGACGGGAAGGAGAAAAGGTGTACCAGGCCATCGCCATCGCGGACGTGTGCGTGAGCCAACTGGTGGAGGCCACCAAGAAGGCGGGCACTTACGAAAACACGGTCTTCATCGTGGCCGGCGACCACGGCTTCGAGGACCGGCACACGCAGCTGGCCTGGAACGCCCTGCTCATCAAGGAGGGATTGCTGGAAAACAAGCCGGACCGCGGCAACTGGAAGGCTTGTTTCAAGGACCAGTTCCTGATGCTCCGCGATCCCAAGGACAAAGCGACCCTGGCGCGGGTCCGCAAGCTGCTGGAAGAACAACCCGCGCCCATCCGCAAACTCTACCGCATCGTGGAACGGGCGGAACTCGATCAGTACGGGGCGGACCCCAACGCAGTACTGGCCGTGCAGCCGGTAGAAGGCGTGGTGTGCACCTCCCGCTACAACCTCCCGGAGCTGGTGCAATCCACGCCGGGCGGCTCCCACGGCCTGCTGCCCGACCGGCCCAGCCTCTACGCCGGATTCATCGCTTTCGGACCGGGATTGCGCAAGAAAGCCATGCTCCCCGAATTAGGCATGGAAGACGTGGCCCCGCTGGCGGCGTACGCCCTGGGGCTGGATTTCAAAGCCCCCGACGGCATCCTCTATCCAGGCTTGATTGCGGAAGAATTCATCAAGGGATACTGATTGGCGTGAGCGGTGCAGGCAGCCGCAGGTCATACGTGGTGACCGATGTCCCGCGTTGAGTCCCGCCAGGGCCGGCACACAAGCCGGGGTATTTACCGGCCCCGAACCCTCGCCCGTAACTTGCTTCCGGGTCTTTTCCAAAAACACCCCGTGGAAATGCCCGCGCCCGTCGAAAGCCCGGAAGCGTAGCCGCAATAACGTCGCGCTCGGCGGCGAGGCCGTCGAAGATGGTTTGCCAGGAGCGCCAGCGGCCGCCGATGCCGTGCAGGAGCAGCAGCGGCTTACCAGTGGCGCGCCGCCGATGGTGTATATCCAAAGGCAGCAATGACGGTGATCTTGCAAAACGGGTCTTTCAACTTGCCGCTTGGCTTGGCTAGCCTCCCCGCACCGACCAGGCGTCCCCGTCAGGCCACCCTCTCCAAAAAAAAGGGGCTCATTTTCAGTTCGTCAAGTCACCCTTCCCTGGCGAATCAAAAGAGCTTCGCGCTTTCCACGATCGCTTCCGTGACCTCGAAAAATTTCTCGTGGATGTTGAAGGGTTCCCCGCCGTCGTCGCGCTTCACGTAGTCGCCGTCCTCCTGCATTTCGTAAGCGTTCACGTTGTCGCGCAGGTTGTAATCCAGCATGTGGATGGCTTGCTGCTTGGGTTGGTGGCTCGCCAACAGGAAGAGCGATTCGATGCGGCGGTCGAAACTGCGCACCATGACGTCGGCGCTACCACCGTAGACCTTCGGGTGGCCGAGGTTATGGAAGTAGTAAATACGGGTGTGTTCCAGGAAATTGCCGACCAGCGAGCGCACAGTGATGTTTTCGCTCAGGCCCGGCCGCTGGGGTCGCAGGCAGCAGATGCCCCGCACGATCAGCTTGATGGACACACCCGCCTGCGAAGCTCCGTACAGTTCGTCGATGATAAACCGGTCTTCCAGCGAATTGATTTTGATCACGATGCCGCTGGGCTGACCGTTCCGGGCGTTCTCGGCTTCCTGCCGGATCAGTTCAGTGAGCTGGCGGCGCATGTCGCGCGGGGCGGTGATGAGGTATCGGTAGTGGTTGGGCACCGAATGTCCGGTGATGACGTTGAAAAACTCCGAAATGTCCTGCGTGTAAATCTCGTTGGTGGTCAGCAACCCCAAGTCGGTGTAAAGCCGCGCCGTATCCTCGTTGTAATTTCCGCTCGACATGTGCGCGTAACGCGTCACCCGGTCACCGTCTTTGCGGACGATGAGCAGCAGCTTGGTGTGCGTCTTGTAGCGGCTGATGCCGTAGATCACGTAGCAACCCGCCTTTTGCAGGCGCTGGGCTTCCCGGATGTTGTTCTCCTCGTCGAAGCGGGCCTTCACCTCGAAGAGCACCGACACGTGCTTGCCGTTCTCGGCGGCCTTGAGCAGGGCATTGGTGATGCGCGACTCCTTGGCCAACCGGTAGATGGTCAGTTTGATGGCCAGCACGTTGGGATCTTCCGCCGACCGCTCCAACAGGTTCAGCACGGGCTCGATGCTGTTAAACGGGTGGTGGAGCAGCACGTCCTGCCCTTTCAGCACCTCCAGCAGATCCGCGTTTTTGGCATCCTTGAGCGACAGGGGTGGCACGGGCGGGTGAATGCCGGGAAGCCGGTCCCGGAACTCCGGATGGTTGACGATTTGCCATAACCCGGTGAAGTCCAACAGCTTCTCGGCCACAAAAACGTCGTCTTCGTCCAACTCCCAGCGCCCCTTCAACACTTTCAGCATCCAGTTGGAATGCTCGTTTTCCACCTCGATCCGAACGACCCGTCCCGTGCGCCGCGTCTTGATCTTCTGTTTGATTTCGTCGATGAAGTCGGCCTCGATGTCGTCACTTTCTTCGAGGGTAAAGTCGCCGTTGCGGGTGATCCGGAACAGATCCACCGACAGAATTTCGATGTTGCGGTAGAGCTTGTGGATTTCCAGCCGGATGATCTCTTCAATGGGCACCAGCAGCAACTCGTCCGGGAGGCCGCGCGCGGTTCCTCCCCGCTCGATGGGGAAGAAGCGGGGCAGGTTTTGCGGGATCTGGACGAAGGAAAGGCGCTGGAGATCGGTGGGCTGCTTGCCGTTCACGTCTTCCGGGTTCTTGGTCACTACCCCGAAGATGAGCACCTTGTTCACCAGGATGGGAAAGGTGTGGTAGCTGTCGAACACCATCGGGGTGAGCATCGGAAAGATGGTCCGCATGAAGTAAGCGGAAACGTCCGACTTTTCCTCCTCGTCCAGGTCGCCGATGTGGGCGATGCGGAAACGGTTCTCGGCAAACAAGGGCACCAGTTCCTCCCGGTAGATTTCCTGCTGCACTTTGTAGAAGTTCTGGGCGGTTCCCAGCAGCACCTTCCGGAAGGGAAGTTCGCGCAGCCCGGAGTAATCGATGCGTTCCTTGCCGTAGTCCAGGTAGTTGTAGAGGCTGCCCATCCGGATCATGAAAAACTCGTCCAGGTTGGAGGCAGTGATGGCCAGGAACTTGAGGCGCTCGAACACGGTTCGTTGGGTATTTTTCACCTGGTCCAGCACCCGGAAGTTGAATTTCATCCAACTCAGGTCGCGGCTGATGTAGTTGCTCTGCTCAACTACGCTCCTTTGTACTTTGTCTCGAATAATCATACGCTGGCGCAATGGCTTACAATCGCAATATAAAAGAAAAATGGGTTCGAGGGGAGTGATTCTCCCCGCCTCGAACCCACTGTCCGGTTCAAAATTCGGTTTTTCAACGCATTCCCGGTATCCTGCCAACACCTACCAACGAATGCGGACCCCACGAATTCAGTAACCTGTAACTTGCAACCTATAACCCAATCAACCTGCCAACCCCACTACACGTCCAGCCGGGCGTACTTGGCGTTCTTCTCGATGAAATCGCGGCGCGGGCCCACCTCGTCGCCCATCAGCATGGAGAACAGGTGGTCGGCTTCGGCGGCCGATTCCACGCTCACCAGTTTCAGGCTCCGGGTGTCGGGATTCATCGTGGTCGACCACAATTGCTCGGGGTTCATTTCGCCCAGGCCCTTGTAGCGCTGAATGTTCACCAGGTCCTCCCGGCCTTCGCCCGCCACTTCCCGCACGGCCGCCTCCCGTTGGGCTTCGGTCCAGCAGTAGCGTTCTTCCTTGCCCTTCTTCACCAGGTAGAGCGGTGGCAGGGCGATGTAGACGTAGCCGCTGTCGATGAGCCCCTTCATGTAGCGGAAGAAAAACGTCAGGATCAGCGTCCGGATGTGGCTGCCGTCCACGTCGGCGTCGGTCATAATGATGACCTTGTGGTAGCGGAGCTTGTCGAGGTTAAGCGCCCTTTCTTCTACTTCGCCCTCCTCGTTTTTGCGGCCGAACGACACGCCCAGGGCGGTGATCATGTTTTTGATTTCCTCGTTGTCGTAGATCTGGTGTTCCTGCGCCTTCTCCACGTTGAGGATCTTGCCCCGCAGCGGCAGAATGGCCTGGAAAGCCCGGTTGCGGCCTTGCTTGGCGCTCCCGCCCGCCGAATCCCCTTCCACCAGGTACAGTTCGCACACCGCCGGATCGGTTTCCGAGCAGTCGGCCAGCTTGCCGGGCAGGCTGTTGCCGCCGAAGGTGGATTTCCGCTGCACCTGCTCGCGGGCCTTTTTGGCCGCCAGGCGGGCCTTGGCCGCCAGCAGCACCTTCTCGACGATCAGCTTGGCCTGCTTGGGATGCTCTTCCAGGTAGGTGGCCAGCATTTCGCTCACGCAGGCGCTCACCGCCCCGGCCACGTCGGAGTTGCCCAGTTTGGTTTTGGTTTGCCCTTCGAATTGCGGCTCGGCCACCTTGACGGAAATCACGGCAGTGAGCCCCTCGCGGAAGTCTTCCCCGCTCACCTCGATCTTCTCTTTGGCCAGGATGCCCGACTTATCGGCGTAATTCTTGAGGGTGCGCGTCAGGGCGGACCGGAATCCCGCCACGTGCGTGCCCCCCTCAACGGTGTTGATGTTGTTGACGTAGGAGAGTACGTTTTCGGCGTACTCCTTGTTGTAGTGCAGGGCCACCTGCACGGGCACCCCCTTGTCGCCCTCCATGTAAATGGCTTCCGGGATCAGTTTTTCCCGCGCCACGTCGAGGTACTCCACGAATTCCACCAGCCCGCGCTCCGAGTAGAATTCCTCGTACTTGGGTTGTTCGTGCTCGTCCTGTTCGCGGTAGTCGGTCAGGGTGATGCGGATGCCCCGGTTGAGGAAGGACAGTTCGCGCAAGCGGGTGGCCACCGTTTCGTACTTGTATTCGGTGACCGTGAAGATGGTGTCGTCGGGCTTGAAGTGCACCGTGGTGCCGTGCCGTCCGGTGGTGCCGACTTCCTTGACGGCGTAGAGCGGATTGCCGATGTGGTATTCCTGCTGGAAAATCTTGCCGTCGCGGTAGACAGTGGCCTTCAGGTGGGTGGAAAGGGCATTCACGCAGGAGACGCCCACGCCGTGCAGGCCGCCCGATACCTTGTAGGTATCCTTGTCGAACTTGCCGCCCGCGTGCAGCACCGTCATCACCACCTCGAGGGCGGAGCGTTTTTCCTTGGTGTGCATCCCGGTGGGGATGCCCCGGCCGTTGTCGACTACGGTGACGGAGTTATCTTCCTGAATGGATACCTCGATGCGGTCGCAGTAGCCGGCCATCGCCTCGTCGATGGAGTTGTCCACCACCTCCCAAACCAGGTGGTGCAGGCCCTTGCTGCTCGTGTCGCCGATGTACATGGAAGGGCGTTTCCGCACGGCCTCCAGGCCTTCCAGCACTTGGATGTTGTCCGCTGAGTAATCGTCTTTTCGCGTTTCTGCTACTTCGTTCGTCATACTGGGGTGTTTGGATGGGTAAAAGCGTTTGCTGCCCAATCAAGCGCCTGGTCAGAGGCCAGAACGTTGGTCTGGTCCGGAACTCCGTCCGTTGCCGCCGCGGGAAGAGGCCAGCGGCGGTCAGCAATCCGTAAAAATACGAATTTTCCGGGTTTTTCACCCCATCCATCCGGCAACAAAGACCAGAAACCAACGAAAGCCGGAAAGGAATAATGCAACCCGTAACCCCTTCGCCCCGGTCGGATTTCCCCTTCGGTTATCCAACCGCGGCCACTGGCAGGACCGGCCCCCGGAAAGCTTCTTCCGGAGCGAAAAAAAGAGCAACTTGCCGATATCCGGGACCGATATCCGGGACCGACATCCGGGACGGCCACGGGTTGCAAGTTGTAGTCCAGCACTCCGTACGCAACGCGCACAACTCACCCGGCCGCCCGGCGTAGCATTGCCCATCCCCAACTACCAGAAACATCCGCGCCATGAAAAAAACCCTTTTGCTCCTGCTGCTGCCGCTGCACCTGTTTGGGCAAGCTTTTACCGATGAAGAAATCAACCGGTGGGAAAAACGGTCGAAACGGGTAACCATCATCCGCGATACCTGGGGCATTCCGCACATTTACGGCCAGACCGACGCGGACGCGGTGTTCGGCCTGCTGTACGCCCAGTGCGAAGATGATTTCAACCGGGTGGAAATGAACTACGTCGAAAAGCTGGGCCGCACGGCGGAGGTGGAAGGGGAGGCCCAACTCTACAATGACCTGTTGATCCGGCTGGTGATCGATTCGACCGATGCCGTAGCCGACTACCGGAAATCGCCGGTTTGGCTGAAGAAATTACTGGACGCCCACGCGGACGCCGTGAATTACTACCTGCACCGGCATCCGGAAGTAAAACCCGCCCTGCTCCGCCGGTTCAAACCCTGGTACCCCTTGCTGTGGACGGATGGCAGCATCGGCGCCATCAGCACGGCCGGGGTGACGGTCGATGAATTGAAAGCGTTTTATACCGGCACGGAAGCCACGGGGGCCATCAGAAGAACGGAAGAAGTTCCCACTGGTTCGAACGGTTTTGCCTTTTCGCCTTCCGTAACGCAGTCCGGCAAGGCGATCCTCTACATCAATCCGCACGTTACTTTCTACTTCCGTCCCGAAGTGCACATGGTCAGCGAAGAAGGCTTGAATGCGTACGGGGCAGTTACGTGGGGGCAGTTCTTCGTTTACCAGGGTTTTAACGAGCACTGTGGCTGGATGCACACGTCCAGTGCCGCCGACATCTCGGATGCCTACGTGGAAAAAGTAAGCCAGCGAAACCAAAGCGACGGGCCGCCCCAGCGGAGTGCCGCCCAGCGGAATGCCGCCCAGTGGTTTTACGCGTACGACCAGGCCCAGAAACCGGTTTCCCAGAAAAAGATCACCCTCCGTTACCGCCGGGAAGGCACCTTGGCCGCGAAAACCATCCGGGCCTTCTACACGCACCACGGGCCCGTCATGGCCAAACGCAACGGGCAATGGCTGAGTGTGAAAGCCAACAACCGATCTTTGGACGGGCTGATCCAAAGCTGGCAACGCACCAAAGCCAACAGTTTTCCCGCCTACCAAAAGGTGATGGACCGGCTGGCCAACACCTCCAACAACACCGTGTATGCCGATGCCGAAGGCAACATTGCCTACTGGCACGGCAACTTCCTTCCGGTGAGGGACACCGCCTACGATTGGTCGGAACCGGTGGACGGCAGTACTTCAGCTACCGAATGGAAGGGACTCCACCCGGTGGCCCAGTCCGTTCACCTCTACAATCCCCCCAACGGGTGGCTGCAAAACTGCAATTCCACCCCGTTCACCGCCGCCGGCAGCGGCAGCCCCCGGCGGGAGAACTACCCGAAATACCTGGCCCCCGACGGGGAAAACTTCCGGGGTGTCAATGCCGTCCGGGTGCTTGGCCGGCAAACCGGTTACACCCTGGAGAAAGTAATCGCCGCCGGTTACGATACCTACCTGGCGGCTTTCGAAGTATTGGTACCCGCCCTGGTTAAGGCATTCGGGAAGGACAACCGGTCGGATTCGCTCCGGGCGCGGTTGGCGGAGCCGGTGGCGCTGTTGAGCAACTGGGATTACCGCAGCGGGGAAGCGTCCGTGGCCACCACGCTGGCCATTGAATGGGGACAACGATTGCTGCCGGCCATTCAGCGGACCAAAGTGGCGGCGGGGAAAGAAGCCGACCTGGTTGAAAAGACGAAACAGTTCGTGGCGGGCGCTGCCGCCGATGAATTGACGCAGCCCCTGCGGGAAGTAATCGGCGACCTGGAGAACAAATTCGGTCGCTGGCCGGTGGCTTGGGGAGAAATCAACCGCTTTCAAAGGGTATCCGGCGACGTAAATCAACCCTACAACGACGACAAAATGAGCCGGCCGGTGGGGTTTGCGTCTTCCACCTGGGGAATGTTGCCTTCCTACACCAGCCGTTACTTTCCCGGCACCAAAAAAAGGTACGGGGTCAACGGCAACAGTTTCGTCTGTGCGGTGGAATTCGGAGAAAAAATAAGAGCCAAATCGCTGTTGGCCGGCGGGGAGAGCGGAAATCCGGATTCGAAACACTTTGCCGACCAGGCGGAGATGTACACCAAAGGGCAATTCAAGGAGGTATTGTTTTACCGGGAAGACGTGCAGAAGCACGCCGAAAGAACGTATCACCCGGGAGAGTAGGCACGAACGCGTTGGCGGAACCAATTGCTTGCTGCCCTACCGGCCTTTCAAAACGTATTCTTTTCCCGCTTCGGTGGCAAAATCGTACTCGTACACCCCCTCGTTCGACGAAGCCGCTCCCCCGGACGGAGGCGGGGGCATCCGGTAAAAAGGGTTGGGGTTTTCGCCCCGGGCGGCGTTCAACGCGCCTTTGCCGACGAACTTCAGGGGAGTGGCAACCCGCACCCGGCAATTGCCCCCCAACGGGGACCGGACGGTCAACTGATCCACCTTGCCGTTTTTCCAGCTCAGGTCGATCTCGAATCCTCCCCGGGCCTTGAGTCCCTGCACCTGCCCAACCGTCCAATTGTCGGGCACGGCGGGCAGGAGGTAGATTCGGCCGTCGTGGCTTTGCAACAGCATCTCCACCATCCCGGAAGTGCCGCCGAAGTTGCCGTCGATCTGGAAAGGTGGGTGCGCATCCAGCAGATTGAGGTAGGTTCCCCCGCCGTTGGCGTAATCGGTGCCTTCCACGCCGGTGAGTTTGAGCTGCTCCCGGATGAGCTGGTAGGCGTGGTTGCCGTCGTGCAGGCGGGCCCAGGTATTGATTTTCCAGCCCTTGGCCCAACCCGTACCCCCGTCGCCCCGGAGTTCCAGGGTTTTTCGGGCGGCCCGGGTGTGTTCCGGCGCCGTCAGCGGGGAAATCTGCCGGCCCGGAAACAAGCCGAACAGGTGCGAGATGTGACGGTGCTGCGGCTCGACGTCTTCCCAATCCTTGTACCATTCCTGCAAATTTCCCTTTTTGCCGATCTGCAGGGGAAAAAGCCGGCTCCGCTTTTCCCGGAGCAGCGTCCGGAAGTCCTCGTCGGTTTTCAACAACTCCGCCGCCTGGATGACATTGGTGAAAACATCCCAGATCAACGACATATCCATCG
>JACMKY010000543.1 GCA_014379925.1 Cytophagales bacterium
AGCGACAACTCCGCCTGCCGGATGCAGTACATCACCGCCCGGGGAAACCGGCGGTCCAGCAACAGAAACTCCACGATGTGCGCAGGCCGGATCACGTTGTACTGCTGGCGGAACATGTTGTAAGCACTCGCCGACTTCAACACGGCCGACCACTGCAGGATGTCGAGTGGTGAACCCACGGCTTCCACGCTGGGCAACACCAGGAAGTATTTTACGTCCACGCACCGCGAAGTCTTGTCGGCTCTTTCCAGAAAACGGCCCAGGCGTCCGAAGTGCCAGCCTTCGCTCCGCGTAATGGTGGAATCCACAATGCCGAAGAAGAGCTGGCTGCCCATTTTTACCTCGTTGAAAAAAGCCTGGAAACTGTTCAGGTCCTGGTTACGGGACTGGGCGGCATTCTTTACTTTCCAGTAGAATTGGTTGATGTGCTCCCACATTTCCTTGGAAATGCTCTCGCGGATGGAGCGGGCGTTTTCGCGGGCGTAAAAGAGGTTGTTGAGGATTGAATTCGGGTTCTGCGGGTCAAAGGTCATGAAGTAGACCACGTTTTCGCGGTCGGGGTTATCGTAGCGCTGGCGGAACAGTTCATCGTCCGCCGTGGCAATGACCAGGGGCTTCCACTGCTCCGGCACTTCCGGGGGCAGGTCCAGACTGAGGTTGAAATTGACGCTGATGAAACGGGCGTAGTTTTCGGCCCGTTCCACGTAACGGTTCATCCAGTAGATCGAGTTGGCAACGCGGGAAAGCATTTCAATAAACATTGAGCCGTCAGCCGTCAGCCGTCAGCCAGTGAATGAACAGTTTATGAAGTAATTGGCATTCATTGATCGGTATGCAATGCGTAAAAAACTGGCTTCTAACTGCTTACCATTGACCTGGTACGCAAATGAAATTTCATTTTAGGGTGATTTATTCGTTGAACTGATTTTTACTCAGCGGATGGCTCGTCGCTGACCGCGGGCATCGCGGACCGCCCGTGCAACACCCACGTGTCTTTGCTGCCGCCGCCCTGCGAGGAGTTCACCACCAGCGAACCCCGCCGGAGCGCCACGCGGGTAAGCCCGCCGGGAATCACCTGGATGCCGTCTCCGTAAAGAATGTAGGGGCGCAGATCGACGTGCCGGCCTTCGAAGTGGTTGCCGATGATGGACGGCACGCGCGACAAGGAAATGGTCGGCTGGGCAATGTAGTTGCGCGGGTTCTGCTTGATCTTCATGCGAAACAGCCGTTGCTGGGCCCGCGTGGACTTCGGTCCGATCAGCATGCCGTAGCCGCCCGCCTCGTTGGCTTCTTTAACGACCAGGTGCTCGATGTTTTCCAGTACGTATTGGAGGTCGACCTCCTCCCGGCAGATGTAGGTGTGCACGTTGGGAATGATGGGTTCCTCGCCCAGGTAATACTGGATGATGCGGGGCACGTAGGCGTAAATCACCTTGTCATCGGCCACGCCCGTGCCGGGGGCATTGGCCAGGGCCACCCGGCCCTTCTTGTACACCTCGAACAAGCCGGGGATGCCCAGCATGGACGCCGGGTTGAAGGCCAGCGGATCGATGAAGGTGTCGTCGATGCGCCGGTAGATTACGTCCACGATCTGGAAACCCTTCGTGGTGCGCATTTTCACGTAGCCATCGGCCACCACCAGGTCCTGGCTGTTGACCAGTTCCACCCCCATTTGCTGTGCCAGGTACGAATGCTCGAAATAAGCCGAATTGTAGATGCCGGGCGTAAGCACCACCACCGTGGGCGAGGGCCGGTCGGAGATAAACTGCAGCATCTGCAGCAGGCGCGTGGGATAATCCGAAATGGGTCGGATCTTGATGCGCTCGAAGATTTCGGGGAAGGTCTGCTTGGAAATTTCGCGGTTCTCGAGCATGTACGACACCCCCGACGGACAGCGTAAGTTGTCTTCCAGCACCAGAAACTTACCCAGGTGGTCGCGGATGAGGTCGGTGCCGGTAATGTGGCACCAGATCCCTTTCGGCGGCTTCAATCCGAGGCAAGGCTTCAAGAAACACTTGGAAGATTCGATCAGGTCCCGGGGCACCACCCTGTCCTTGAGAATCTTCTGGTCGTTGTATACGTCATCGATGAAGAGGTTGAGGGCGGTGATGCGTTGCCGGAGGCCCTTGTTCAACTGCTGCCATTCGCCCGCCTGAATGACGCGGGCAATGATGTCGATGGGCATGATCCGCTCCGTTCCCTGTCCTTCCGTGTACACGTTGAAGGTGATGCCCATGGCCATCAACGCTTTCTCAGCGGCGTACTGCCGTTTGATCAGCTCCCCCTCAGCCATGGCCTCCAGCCGCGCCTTGAACACTTCGTAAGAAGGACGCACCCGGCCATCGTCATCGAACATTTCATCGTAAAAGTTTCCCCGGTCGTAGTGGTGAAAAGAGAAAGACATGGAGTAAACCAAAGTGGGTTAAAATACAAACCCATACTACACCTATTTTTCATTTTTTCAAACCCAAAGGGCTGGATGGAGGGGACTATCGCCAATTGTAAAGCAATTTCGGACAAAACGGGGCATTCCAAGCAATCCCGCGGGATCTTTGGCACAAGCGCTGGGACACCGTAGTAAGCAAACGAACCGCTGACGGGTACGGACTCCCTCTAAAGGGGCAAGGAGCATGGTTTCGCTTCGGCAAGCAGTCCCGCAAAAGACGCCGCGCATTACAAGCCGTACTCCGACACCAGGTAGATCAGGGCGGCCATGGCGGCTCCGCCCAATTCCAGTTCGCGCTGGTTGACGAACTCGAACCGGTCGGTGGACGTGTGGTGAAAGTCGAAGTAGCGTTGCGGGTCGGGCACCAACTCCATAACGGGAACGCCTAACTTGGCCAACGGCCCAATGTCGGCGCCGCCGCCCTGGCCGCTGAAGTCGTGGAGGCCGTAGGGTTCTAAAAGGGACTTCCAGCGCAGGATCTTGGCCAGCGCCGCGGGGTTACCCTCGAAGCTAAAGCCGCGCGGGGAGAATCCGCCCCGGTCGGACTCGAGCGCGAAGATGTGTTTCTCGCGGTTTCGGACGGCTAACTCGGCGTATTTGGTGCCGCCCCGCAGGCCGTTTTCTTCGTTCATGAACAGCACCGCCCGCACGGTTCGCTTGGGCCGGATGCCCAGGGTCTTGAAAATCCGCAGCACCTCGATGGATTGCACGCACCCGGCCCCGTCGTCGTGCGCGCCGTGGCCCGTGTCCCAGGAGTCGAGGTGACCGCCCACGGTGATGATTTCGCCGGGCGTGGTGCTGCCCTTCGTCTCCCCCACCACGTTGTGGGACTTCACGTCGGGCCGGGTTTCGCAGGTGGTGCGGAAGTAGAATTTCAGAGAACCGTCTTCCTTGAGCAAGCCGCTCAGCAATTCGGCGTCGCGGGTGCAGATGGCCACGGCGGGAATCCGGACGGGGCCCTGGTAGCGCATCCCGCCGGTGTGCGGAAACCCGTCGATGCGGGTGGTCATCGAACGCACCACCGCCCCGACGGCACCGTACTTGGCGGCTTCGCTGGCCCCGGCGCCGCGCTGCGTTACCGCCTCGCCGTAGGCATCGAAGGTATTGATTCTGGTGGGGTCAAAGGCGCGGTTGAAGAACACAATTTTTCCCTCTACCCCCTTCTTGCCCAGCCGGGCAAGTTCTTCGAAACTCCTGACCTCCACCACATTCGCCGCTATGCCCTTGTCGCCGGTGCCCACCGAGCCGCCCAGCGCGCACACCGCTACGTCGACGTTGCCCGCCTTCGACGAATTCAGGATGCGGGCCACTTCCTGGTCGCCCCTTACCCAGTGCGGCACCATCACTTCCTGCGTGTAGACCGTGTCGAAGCCGTAGCTTTTCATGACCTGGTAGCCCCATTCCACGGCCGCGGCCGCCTGCGGCGAACCACTCAACCGACCCCCGATGCGGTTGCTCAGGTAGTCGAGGTGGCGGTAGCCGTGCCCGTTGCGCAGGGCCTCGTCGAAAATCCGGCGGATCGTGAGTGAGTCGGCGGGCTGGGCGCGGAGGGGCAGGAGGGAAAACAGCAGGAGGGAAAACAGCAGGAGGGAGCAGGGGAGAAGCTTGCGTAGAAGGTTCACGACTTAGTAAATTATGAGCGTTGAAGTTGCAAGTTATGCCTTACCACTTATGACCGATTGACCAATCCGACAAAAAACCGTGTTCCTCCTTATCCTTTCCCGTTTTTCAACCCCGCTGCAATCACGTCCTTGATGGCACCGAGCCCTTCGCCGAAGGAGGAAAGCTGAACGAGCAGTTGTCCCATCTGATCCGTGGTTCCCAGGCCTTTGAAACGTTGGTTCCGGCGGAAAGTGGCTTTGATGTCTTCCCACCGCTGGCGTTCGGTTTCGGAAAGCAGGCCGTTGAGTTCCTTGAACTTGAGTAGGTTGGCCTCCGCTCCCGTCGTCAGGGTTTGGGCTTCGTTTTCGTAGTGCGCCAGGATGAGCGTCTGCAATTCGGCTTCGTTCATGATGGGGGCCACCCGCGCGGCGATCTTGTTCATGTTCCGGTACGAGCCTTGCAACTTAAACGGCGGCTCGGTCCGGAACTCGTCGCTCTGGGCGGCGGAATGGATGTAGGCCAGGTTGTTGCGCAGGATGACGTCGCGCACGGTCGTCAGTTTCTTCAACACGGCCACGTATTCGTTTACCTCCTCCGCCGAATAATTGGCCTCGAACGCCACTCCTTCGCGGCTGCCCGTTTCGGCCAGGCGGATCAGGGCGTGGATGTCTGGCTGGCTGCGGGTAGCGAGCGTGTTCAGCGTAGGGTTGGCCGTGAGGCAGTTTTCGAGGTAGCTCAGTTTAAAGATGTCCTCCGTATCGCCGATGATGTCGCCCAGGTTGTAGGTATCGGCGCGGTTGGCCAGCATATCCGGAATCTGGAACTTGTCACCGCTCTCCGTGTAGGGGTTGCCCGCCATCACCACGCAGACTTTCTTACCGCGCAGGTCGTACGTCTTGCTCTTGCCCTTGTAGGTCCCTTCAATTTTACGCTGCCCGTCGCAAAGCGAGATGAATTTTTGCAGGAATTCCGGGTTGCAGTGCTGGATGTCGTCGACGTAAATCATCACGTTGTCGCCCATCTCAAAGGCCAGGTTCAGTTTGTTCAACTCTTCCCGGGCACTTGCGTTGGGCGCCTCCGCCGGGTCGAGCGAGGTGACGCGGTGCCCAATCGCCGGTCCGTTGACTTTCATAAAGATGAGACCCAGTCGGTTAGCCACGTATTCCATCAGCGTGGTTTTGCCGTAGCCGGGCGGCGAAACCAGCAGCAGCATCCCCATCAGGTCCGTGCGCTTGCCTTCGCCGGCTACCCCGATCTGCTTGGCTAGGTTGTCGCCCACCAAAGGCAGGTAGAGTTGGTCCACCAGTTTGTTGCGCACGAAGGAGGTCAGCACGCGCGGCCGGAATTCGTCGAGCCGGAGTTCGGCGCGGAAGGCTTCGGCCAGGGCTTTTTTCAGGGCCACGTAGTGCTGGTAGCGCGGCACCACCGTTTGCTCGAAAGCCGCCATTTTCCGCACGAATGCGTTGTAATCCAGTTGGTAGGTTTTGTTCTCGATCACCGGGTGCGCCCCGTACAGGTTCGTCAGTTCGCGTTGGGTAACCGCTTGCACCACGCGCCCGGCTTCGAAACTTCCTTCGAGCAACAGCAACGCGGCTTCGTCGACGTAGGCCAGGGCATCCGGTCGGGTCTGACCGGCGAATGCTTTTACCCAGTGACGCGTCATCGCGAAGCGTTCGATCGGTTCCCCCAGTTTTTCCAGTGAAGCGTCGAACAATTCGCGCAACCGGTTTTTAGTCAGGTGGTCCAGGAAGTCCTGATGAGCGTCGGCGGCCGGACGGCTGATGATGAAGGCATCGGAACGGGTGAGTTCGTCGAACAGGTAGGCACTGGCGGGAGCAACCAGGGCCGGGCTAAACAACCCGGTGCGTTGCAGAAATTCCATCACGCCCGCCCGGATGGGAGCCAGCACCTCGCCAAAATCCTGCGGTTCGGGAAAGGCCTGCCGGATGAGGCCGATGCCTTTCAAACGAACCCGCAGGTTTTCCCTCGTCTCCCCGTCCACGACGTGGTTCCAATAGAAAGCCGCGCACGCCCGGGCATCCGATTCGTAGCGCAGCAAATCAATCCGCTGGTGGAGTTCGAGCAAGGCTTCCAGTAGCCGGGCCGCGTCGTGGTCGTGGACTCCCTTCACGTATCCCTCGCCGTAGCGCGGGGCCATGAATTGCTGGACTTGAGAAAGGAAAGAAGCCCCCTCTCCGCTCTGTGGAGAGGGGAGGGTGGGCGCAGTTGGCGTTTGAGTTTCGCCCATCAGCCTTTCACCGGGAAGGCGTTGGGACGTGGTGAGGGTCTTGTACAGTTGGTAGGCCAGGTATTCGGCGCGGTATACCTGCGCGTTCTCGGAGACCAGTTCCTGGGTCCACGCCTCGCGGGTGGCCAGGAAGGCCGGATCCGTGATGGGCTCGAAAAAGTTGGTTCCGGTCAGGTGATACTGCATTTCACCCGGCTGGCCGCCCGCGTCTTTGCGGAGAATGGTCAGGTCGAGGTTCTGCACGTTGACGGTAAAGGCGTGCTTGCCCAGGCGAATGACATTCTGTCCGTCCACGAACAACTCCTGGCGGTCCTTCAATTGCCGCACGGCATCCTCGCGGATGGTTTTCAGGCGGCTCTGGATGTCGTCGGCTTTCACGGTTTCGTCCATTGCCACGAGTTGATCCACCAGGTCGCGGATCTTGCCGATCATCAGGTCGGCGGCAAAGTACCCGTTGATTTCGTTGACGGCTTTGAAAACCGCGACGCGGCTCCCAATTCCCTTCAGGATGCGGTCGGCAGCGGCCACCAGCCTGATGGCCTTCTGGTTGCGCGCCTCCGTGAGGAGGAGTTTTTTGGCTTCGAAAGCGTGGTGAAGTTCCTCCCGTTTGTCGGCCAGTTGCCCGGTGAATTCGTCGAAGTCGGCGAACCTTCCCTCCAGCTCCTCCACCTGCACCATCAGCTTGGTCAGGTAGTCGTCGCAGGCCCGGGGGGTTTCGCACACGTTGAGGTAATTGATCAGGGTTTGACCCAGGAGCTTGTTTTGGGCGTTGAATTCTGCCGTCGCTTCGACCCCCGACAATTCCTTCCGCTTCGCTTTCAGGTTTGCCTTCACTTGGTTCAGACCCGCGTAGACGACGGAAATGGCATCGATGATCCGGGTGGTCTGGGTAGAATCGGCGATTTTCAGGTTACTGACGATTTCGATCAGCAGTTCCAGTTCCTTGCCCACCGCGTCGGTTTGTTGCTCAATCGAACTGACGTCGGCCACCTTCTCCACCGTTCCGATTGCCTGACGCCCGCTTTCGACTTTGCCGCGGTAGAAGTCCAGCGAGTCTTCCCGCAGGAGAAACGCCACGCAGGCTTCGGAAGAAAGTTTGGTTTGTTCCTCCAGGGAGGTTTCCAGGGATTCGGCCAGCGCCAAGTCCGCGTACCGCATTTCCCGGAGTGAAATCACCGCTCCGCGCCAGCTCCGCAGGTCGGCCAGGAGGCGTACGTACTGGTCGATGTTTTCGAAGACGGCCTTTTTGGCGTACTCGCGCAGTTCCCCTACTTTTTTGGCCGTGGCTTCGGTCTGCCGTTGCGTATTCTGGCGGACCCTGGTTACTTTCTCGAATTCGTCGATGGCCCCGGTGGCGGCGGTACGGATCTCGGTCAGGGGCAGCGCCGGTTGAAACGCCTCCGGTTGGTTGAGCCAGTAGTACGCATCCAGAATGGCACCCGTTTTCTTCACCAGGTCCAGGTACAGGCTCGCGTACACATCCGGGCGTCCAATCAGGTTCAGGACGTCGTTGCCCTCGGCCATGGCCCGCACGATGTCCTTGTTGCCGATTTTGTAGAGATAGCTTTTCTGCTCCACCGGTGGCGCCCAGTCGGCCTGGACGTAGGGCGTTTGCCAGATTTGGATCGTGTGGTTCCGGGCGGGTTCGCCAGTGGCCTTGAAATAGGCTAACTCACCATTGGCAAACAACGAAAAACCGTTGCAAACCAAGGGGTTCTCTACCCGCTGCTCAATCAGGTTGTAGGAAAGCAGGATGTAGGTGCTCAGGGCATCGTTGTAAAACACGTACAGAAAATCTTCCCCGTTGGGCGACGGAATGCGCTTTTCGAATCGCATCCTTTCCAGGAGGTTATCGAACTGCTTCAACTCACCCGATTGCAGATAATAGCCGTTGGAAAAAATCAATCCCTGTCCATCCGGTAGCAGAACGCACGCGTCCTGAATGGCATCCACGCGGACGACTTTCTTCAGCTTGTCGTTGTAAATGAGGTAACGGTAAGCATTTTCCTGGTAGGGTTTGATCTTCAACAACACCAGGTTGCCCAGGCTGGCGTAGTGAAACTCGGCGTCGTCGAGCGTTTGTTCGGCCTGCTCCACTTTTTCGGAAAAAATGCCCTCGCCCGAGTCGGTGTTGTCCTCCACTTTGATGGTCAGGTCGCCGCCGATGGTTTCCACGAAGAGCCGGTCCTCCACCGAAACGTGCGGGTGTTTGCCCTTCCGCTGGTAGTCGCGGCGGGTGCGCTTCCATTCAAACTCGTGCTGGGGCGGGAAGGTATATTCGTGATCGCTGCGGTTGTCGAGGTAGTGCAGGCCCCCCGCCCCGTCCTCCTTGACCAGCCACTTGAACGTTTTGATGTCCTTGGCGCTCTTGCCGATTTGGAACACCATGAACAGGTGCGGCCCCAGGAGGACGAATCGGTGGAAGGCCGCGTACTTGTAATACTTGTATAATTCTTTCAGCAACGTCTCAAACTCGGCATTCCGGATCAGATCGGGGGGCTTCGGACTGAACGAATGGTCGGTTGCCTGGTATTCATACACGCTGAACACGTCCGACGGCTCCACCTCCGATTTCAATCCCAGGTGCACGTTGTAACCGAAGATGAATTGGTTACCCACCGGAATCATGTCGCGGGGAATGCAGTTGTGTTCGGTGGTAATGCGGTTGTTGGCAACCAGTTGCGTGGTGACCGTGCCGAACACGGCCTTCCGGGCGAGATTGAGCTTCTCCAGCCGTTCGCGAAGGTCTTTCCCGTGGCTGTCGAGCCGCTTGCGGATGATTTCGTACGTCCCGGCCTCGAGTTGGGGTTCGGACGGGGGTGGTAGGGGGTGTGCCGTTTCGGCCATCGGGGTGGGGTTGGAACGTTGGTTGGCGGGGGCTTCGGTTTTCACGCCAAGGGCGCGGAGGAGCAACGCCAAGAACGCAAAGAGAGCGGATGGCTTGGCGCCCTTTGCGTTTCCTTTTTTGCGCTCTTGGCGTGAAATTCTACTTACCTACAGCAATGCCCCCGCGCTCTTCTCGGCCGTGCCATCCTTCTTGGCTTTCTTCATCAGTTCGTTCAAGGTGCCTTTCAGCCCGTCGTCGGTGGTGAGGTGGAGCATTTTGAAGAGCAGGGCGGAGATGGTGAGGTTCTTCACGTCTTCGGAAGAGAACCCGAATTGACTGATCAGTTTCTTGATCTTCTCG
>JACMKY010000544.1 GCA_014379925.1 Cytophagales bacterium
GCAACTTTATTTTCGATTGGGGAACCGACGAAGGAGCAAACGTGCTACCCGGAAACCCTTCTTTGAGCCAGCAGATTCGATTCATCAGGGTGTAGTTAGCCCTTCATTTTCAGCCGTTCGTTCCGTGCCAGATTGCGTTTCAGACCCCCGGTTACTACTCACCCCTTTGCCATGAAGCTTTTCCAAACAAAAACTACCCAATCAACCGCAGTGGGTTTTGTCGTTTTGCTGCTCGTGGGCGGCGGCTTTGTTTTCGGTTCTAAAAAGAGCAACCCCACCCCGAAAACACCCACGTTCAAGCTCGTCGCGGGGGATACATTCTACTTCAACTCGTTTGTAGACTGCAACATGGCTGAGGTCTGGGTGGGTGATACGTTCCGCATTTTTCCCGGTAAGCACGGCGAAGACCCGGTTTGGGGCTATGCCCGCGACCTCAAATTTGCCGATGGAGCCAATGCCGACGAAGCCTTCAGCCGAAAAGCGGACGAGTTTACCGAGCCGGTTCTGCCCGCCAACGCCAAGGTGGGGCAACCCGGTCTGCACGGGGCCGTCTGGTTCGAAACCGTTTATCAGGACGCCAATGACCAAACCGGCCGGACGCTGTTCGCGGTGTATCACAACGAAAACTACCCCGCTACCCTCCCTTACGACTCCGGGAGCCGCACGGGGTACATCGACGCCAACTGGCCGCAGGGACTGACCGGGCCGACGTCGCCCGCGGCAGTCTGCCGGATTGGCATCATGAAGTCGGTGGACGGGGGCCGAAGCTGGACGAACCGGGGCATTTTCATTGAAGACTACCAGCCCCGCATGATTCTAAAGCCACACAACACGTCAAATACGTTTGGCGGGGGCGTGGGTGATCCATCGGCCGTGGCGAGTGGGGAACACCTGTACCTGTTCTACGGTGAATACGGCTACCCGGGCGTCTACGCGGCGGCAACCTACGACCCGGCCCGGGAGTGGAGCGGGCAGTGCATCAGCGTGGCCCGCATCAAACTGGCGGACCTGGACAACCCGGTCGGCAAAGCCCGGCGCTGGGATGGCAAGGGGTTCAACGCCCTGGCCGATGGCGTGGGAACCCCCGTTGCCGCGCTGCAGATTGCCCGGGCGGCGGCGGGCGGACCCGCCTCGTCGCCCACGGGCGGGTTCCACTGGGGGCCGTCGGTGAGTTGGAATACGTATCTGCGGGCTTGGGTCATGCTGATGGGAAAAGTGGAAGGGCCTTCGTGGGCGGGCAGCAGCATTTACATCTCGTTCAACCAAAACGCCGACCTGGGAAAAGGCAGCCATTCGCAGGAATGGACCAAACCCCAACTCCTGTTGGACCGGCCCGGTCACTTTCTGTGGTATCCGTCGTTGCAGCCCATGAACACGGCCGACGACGTGGCCAACAAACGCACCTGCCTGAAGTTGGGCCAGAAGGCGCGGTTATTCGTGAAAGACATTCAGAAAGACAAAAGCAAATACCTGTCCGAATACATCATTGAGTTCCAGAAGTAGGGCTGCCCGAGAACCTGATTGGTGGTTGGGCAGAGGGAAAGTCGTTAACCACCCTGTTGATTAAATTTCTATTGAAAATAGTCAGTCAGGATTTGCAATCCTGTTGATTAAATTTCTATTGAAAATAGCTAGTCAGGGTTTGCAATCCTGACTTGGTGAGTTAGCAGAGCGGTCCGCCACCGCGGTTACAATTCGCTTTTTGTCAGGACTTGATTAACAGTGTACTAACAGTTGATGGAAATAAAACTGTGCGGTCAAAATGGAATGTTCATTACTGGGTAGTCCGGTTGCGGCGCGCGGTTTGATAGAATTTGCTACATGGCAGAACTGAAAGATGGGTGGCAATCACACTACGGGTCAGCTACTCCCGTAGCCCACATTCTGCGGCACCAAGTTCCTGACCGATGGTTTCGTATCCATTCATTGCCCGAATCAAAGCGATACGCAGATACACCGGATGAGTACTCGATTCTGCTCGCGCGGCACAACGCAGTTGCAACGGAAATTCTTGGCTCCCAAACCCGGTGCTTGCTCTTGGTCGGACGATACACTGTAGAGCCCGAACTGGACATTCATTCACAAGACCTTCCGCTGGTTGAAACCGTCACCTTTGCTTTGTTCGATTCTGTGAGGGAACCTGACTCAATGAGCATTTGGTATGCGCCAATCATTTGGTCGGCAGAGCGGTTTGATGGCATAATCAAAACTGTTGCGGATGACCAAGCCGCACATATTATGTTTGCGTCTTTGGAAACCGGCGAAGCCTACGCTCCTTATGATGGAGGCGCTGATTTGTTTCTCAGTTCCGCCACGCGGCGAAATGAATTGAAACAGCGATACAGTCACTGGTTGTCTAAACATCCGCAGGGATTATGAAACACCAACTGCAGCCGAACAAGGCGCTAGCGCTAAATGCCTACGGCTTCGGCTTTACACCCGTACCTAGCTTCAAATCTATGCTTCCGTCGACAGGTAAGCTTGGTTGTTGGTTGGTAATCGAATAGCCAAAAGTAAAAAAACAACTACCCGAAAAAAGTTAATTGGGTGCTTGAAACCGTAAACCACTTCCCCGGCGTGCGCAAACTGACTACTGCCCTCGTACTGATCATCGCCCTCCTGGTGGGCGGGCTTGTCCGGCCCGCGTCGGCCCAATTCCGGGTCAGCGACAACCAACGCTACCTGCTGCGCGACGGCAAACCCTTCTTCTGGCTCGGCGACACGGCTTGGGAACTGTTTCACCGCCTCAACCGGGAAGAAGCCGACTACTACCTCAAACGCCGGGCCGCCCAGGGCTACACCGTCATCCAGGCGGTGGCGCTGGCCGAATTCGACGGGCTCAACGTACCCAATCCTTACGGCGAGGTGCCCTTTCGCAACCACGATCCCACCCTTCCCAACGATGCCTACTTCCGGCACGTGGACTACGTGATCGACCAGGCGGCGGCAAACGGGCTGGTCGTCGGCTTCCTGCCCACCTGGGGCGACAAGGTCACGAAAGCCTGGGGCAAGGGGCCGGTGGTTTTCAACGCCGACAATGCCCGGACCTACGGCAAATACCTGGGCACCCGCTACAGGGACCGCAAGAACATCATCTGGATTCTGGGGGGCGACCGCAATCCGCCCAGCGACACCACCGTGCGCATCTGGCAGGCCATGGCGGCCGGGGTGGTGGAGGGCGTGGGTGGCCAGGACAAAGCCCTGATGACTTTTCACCCGCAACCCAGCCCGCAGGGTTCGGCCGAGTGGTTTCACCAAGACGCGTGGCTCGACGTGAATATGTTCCAGAACGGGCACTGCCGCGACACGCCCCTGTGGGAGAAAATTTCGACGGTCTACAACAAAACGCCCGCCAAGCCGGTGCTGGACGGCGAGCCGATCTACGAGGACCACCCGGTTTGCTTCAACGCCAACGACCTGGGCACTTCCAACGCGTACGACGTGCGGAAATACGCCTACCTGGACCTCTTCGCCGGGGCATTCGGCCACACCTACGGCTGCCACGACATCTGGCAGTTCTACTCCCCCAACCGGGAGGCGGTCAACAACCCGCACGTCTACTGGCAGCAAGCCCTGGAGTTGCCCGCGGCCAACCAGATGAAGTTCGTCCGCCGGTTGCTGGAGTCCCGCCCGCCCCTCGACCGGGTGCCGGACCAGTCGCTGGTCGTCGAAAACAACCTGGCCGCCGCCGAACGCATCCAGGCCACGCGGGGCAAGGACTACCTGCTGGTGTATTCAGCGGCCGGCAAACCGTTCACGGTCAACCTGGGCAAGATTTCGGGTACCACCGTCAAGGGCTACTGGTTCGATCCCCGGCAAGGAAAAGCGGAGGAAATGGGTTCTTTCCCCAACAAGGGACAACAAAAGTTCACCCCGCCCCGCGCGGGCTACGGCCAGGATTGGGTGCTGATCCTGGACGACGCCGGAAAAGGGTACGCCAATCCGTAGGACCCCACCTAAATCCTCCCCTGCGTCAGGGGAAGACTTTTTCAGGGGTTTCTCCCCGTTTTAGTAGAGAGTAAGTCAAGATCCGGTATTGTTTCTTATATTTCTGTCAGTTAGCAAGTTGTATTTCGTTCCGCAAACCCATACGCCCATTTCGGCCACAAAACCCGGGGTTGGTCGGACGGTTACGTGGCAACCACCAGAGCCTCCATCCGTACGGGTGTAACGGTTCCCTGAACGATGCCTCTGCTTGAGGCGGATGGCCGGGAACGGAAGGAGAAACCAAACCGATTCCATGGGGTACGCGCTTGTCAGGGAAGAATCCGTCGGGGATGCCATTCGAAGGATACTGGACGAAGAGATTTCGGCCTCCATTGCCGCCCTGGAAAACATCGACCAGAACCAGGAGGAAGCCGTTCACGCCGTGCGGAAGCGCCTCAAGAAGATCCGGGCGCTGCTGCGCCTGGTCCGGAGCGAAATCGGCGCGGAATCGTTCGGGCGGGAAAACATCCGCTACCGCGACATCGGCCACCGGCTCTCCCACCTGCGGGACGCCGCCGTGATGGTCCGGACCCTCGACCAGTTAAAAAAAGCGCATCCGAAGGCCATCCCGGTCATTTTCTTCGCCCGGACGCGGGCCCGGCTGGTTGAGCGACAAACTCGGGTTTCCGAAGCGTTTCTCCTCGAAAAAGACCCCCTCCGGGCAGTGACGATGGCTTTCCGGGAAGCCCGGCAAGCCGGACTCGAACTGGGTATCCAACGGGATTCGTTTGCCGCGTTTACCGGTAACCTGAAGGGAATCTACCGGCGCGGCGTGAAAGCGCTCGGGACAGTTACCCGCCAGCCCAGCACCGACCATTTCCACGAACTGAGGAAGGAAGTAAAAAATCTTTGGTACCACACCCGCCTGTTCACGCCCGCCTGGCCGGGCTTTTTCCAGGCCTACGCCCAGGAACTGAATGCGCTGGGCGAACTGCTGGGAGAGGACCACGACCTGGGGGTGCTGGCCGACGAAATCGAATCCGGCCGGCTTCCGTTCGGCCGGAAAACCACGGTTGCCAAGGTCTTGTCGTTGATCAGAAAGCAGCGGGAAAACCGGCAGCAACGCATTCATCCCCTCGCCCGGAGGGTGCTGGCCGAAAAAGCGGAGGATTTTGTCGGCCGCTACCGACTCTACTGGAACCTCTGGCGGGCGGAAGGCAACGCTATAACGTAATTCGTAATTCCATGGGATTGGAAATTGAAAGAAAGTTTCTGGTGAAAGACGCCTCCTGGAAGGGGGAAGCGGCGGGCGTTTCCTACCGGCAAGGCTACCTGAGCCGCCACCGGGATAGGACCGTGCGGGTTCGCACCGCGGGGGAGCAGGCGTACCTGACCATCAAGGGCCGCTCCCGGGGCGCCGTCCGAAGCGAGTATGAATACGGGATTCCTTACGGGGAGGCACTGGAACTGTTGACTGAATTGTGCGAAAAGCCGCTCATCGAGAAGGTACGCTACCGGATCACCTACCAGGGGGTGGTTTGGGAAGTGGATGAGTTCGGGGGAGAAAACCGGGGCCTAGTGGTGGCGGAGGTGGAACTGGCTACGGAAGAACAAGCCATCCCCCTTCCCCCGTGGGTGGGGGCGGAGGTGACCACGGAAGCGAAGTACTACAATTCCAGCCTGATCCGGAACCCCTACGCCCGGTGGTAGCCCGGAACCACCCTCAGCAAAGCCTTGGACAAATTTCCTTGTTTGTCAGACAAAAGTCCACTATCTTCGTACCTCATTTTATTCAAACCCCATGGCCGCGGCAACCGGAAGAATACGAAAGGTACTCCCGAAGGGAATTGCTTCCTTGTCCCACTACGAGCCGTTGATCAAAGACATCTTGTCCATTGTGTTGGCGGCCCGGGAAGGCGTATCAGCGAAGGCTTTTTTCGAGCTGGTCGAGTGGTCACACCTGCGGAAGGAACAACTGGCCGAACTGCTCAACACGTCCCTGAAAACCCTGGACCGGTACCGCCAGCAGGGCAAGAACCTGAATCCCGTCAACGGGGAGCAGGTGCTGAAGTTGATTTCGCTCTTCAAGAAAGGCCAGGAAGTATTCGGCGACGTGGCCGCTTTCGGCCGGTGGCTGGAAAAGCCGGCGTTCGGTTTGGGGGGCCAGGTTCCTTTTCAATTGATGTACACCTCCGGCGGAATCGACCTGGTGATGGAGGAGTTGGTCCGCATCGAGTACGGCGACCTGGCTTAGTCGCGGGCGGATGGAAGTCTACCGGATTTGCCTGGAAAAATGGTCCGCCCGGTTGTCGGCTTCCGGCCAGTCGGCCCGCTGGAACTCGCGCGGCAAGTACGTCGTCTACACGGCCCAGTCGCGGGCCCTGGCTTGCCTGGAAAACGTCGTCCACCGCAGCGGGGAAGGCTTAAACGCACTTTTCCGGGTCATGGTGATCGAGATTCCCGCCGCGGTGAGCCTTCAGGAAGTGGACCCGGCCGGATTGCCCGACGACTGGCCCGATTACGCGCGTTACACCCACTGCCAGGCCATCGGCGACCGGTGGTTGGCAGCGGGCACCACCGCCGTGCTCCGGGTGCCTTCCGCCATCATTGCGCGGGAGTCCAACTTCCTGATCAACCCGGCCCATCCCGACTTCGGCCGCATTCACCTGGTAGCCAGGGAAGATTTCCGGTTCGATCCCCGCATCAAGTCCGTCTGACGGGGGCCGGTCGGGCATCCTTGCCGGGTGCGTCCGATCAAACTGACTTTGCGGGGCGCACGCCGGTTTAACCCTCCGAGGGTTGGTGCGTCAAAAATTCCAATCACCACGGGCCGACGGTGCCGGGCCAAACGTCTTCCCGCGGATTGCCCCCAACGAAACCCGGTCCGAAATTGCCCCCACCCGGAGGATGCCCGAATCGTCGGCTTGGTGGCCCGCGCGGCCTCGGCCATCGTCGTTCTCCATCCGTCCTGGGCGGTCGGATTTTTTAGCCCGCACTCCTTGCCCACGGCAATCGCGCAGACAACGCGGAAAACAAGTGATGAAACGGCAGGGTGCAGAAGCCTCGATTTATTCCACCCGACCGCCTAAGGGAAAAATCTTTGTCCCATTCTGTTTACCATTCATAAAAGAATCCATTAAGGACAAAGTATTGGTTGAAAATGACCGTTCGTTCGCTGGTTTAATTAAATCGTAACCGGTGCAAACGGAATTTTTCTTCCAAGCGGATAAAACGACCCGGGGGTTAACAAAGAGGCGGGCCTACCATTTAAAAAGTATACGCATGCAGTTATCCAATAAAACAACATCGGCACCGGTTATTCGCCCACGGTGAAATGTATACCAGCTCTTTTAGGAAAAATTCACCATAGCCAATCATACCGCTGCCCTTTTGTTGAGGCCGGTAAAAATTTTGCGCGGTAGCGGCCGTCCGTTGGTTTTATAATTTATCCAATCAATGGTTACACAAAGCTGAATGACTGCCAAATGCGATGACTCTTCCCTGGCTTTCTGGTGCCGCTCTTCCGGTTGAAAATTAAAGTTTTTCACGGCTCTCTCGTTGATTTTTTTATTCGGATAAATCAACTACCGCACAAAAATACCGGCCCTTGGCTAGCGCCAATAAACGGAATGCCTCCTATGAGTTTATGAGTAAGGGAGTTTAGGAGTGTATGAGTAGAGTTTTAAAGATCGTTCCTTACTACTTTGCTACTGATTAGGCAGGTCCTTTTTTATTCGATATTTTCCAACCGGAAAGAATATAATCCGAAACTCATACACTCCTACACTCCCTTACTCCTACACTCATAATGGCACACCAGTTTAAGAATTTAGTCGAGTTATTACAGCACCGGGCGGTTTACCAGGGAAATAAAACGGCTTACGTATTTCTCTCCGACGGGGAGAAAGCAGCGGACACCATTACGTACGCTCAGTTGGAGAAGCGGGTACGCTCCGCGGCGGCCCGACTTCAATCCAGCGTAGGCTTTGGGGAAAGGGTGCTGCTGTTGTATCCCCCCAGCCTGGAATACATCGTTTCATTCCTGGGGTGTTTATACGCCGGGGTAATTCCAGTGCCGGCCTATCCACCCGACAGCCGGAACCTGGCCCGTTTACAGACCATCGCGTCGGATGCCGAAACGGTGGTTGCACTCAGCACCAAGGCCACCATTCTCCGCATGGACGTATTGGCGCAGATGGCAGACATGGATTACGTCTTGCAGCATACGGGCAACGAACGGGCGGGTACTTGCCCACGCAACCTGTACCGCCTGAATTGGCTGGCCACGGATGACGCCGAAAAAGATGCATCGGATCAGTGGGTAGCTCCTCCGGGAAACGAGGACGCCATTGCTTTCCTGCAGTACACTTCGGGCTCTACCAGTAATCCCAAAGGGGTCGTGCTTACGCACCGGAATTTGCTCCACAATTGCCACTTAATGGAGCGGTACCTGCGCTGCACGCCCGACAGCGTTGGCGTAAGCTGGCTACCGCCCTACCACGATATGGGGCTGATCGGAGGAATCCTGTTGCCGATCTACTCGGGTTTTACGGTCACGCTCATGGCCCCCTCGTCCTTCCTGAAAAAACCTTTCCGGTGGTTACAAGCCATTTCAAGGAGCAAAAACCAGGGCAAAGTCATCAGTGGGGCCCCGGACTTTGCCTACAACCTGTGCGTCGATAAGGTTACGCCGGCGCAGGTGGCCGAACTGGACCTGAGCCACTGGCACACGGCTTTCAGCGGGGCGGAACCGGTTCGGGCGGCAACCCTTTACCGGTTTGCGGCCAAATTTGAAACCGCCGGTTTCCAGGAAAGGGCTTTTTTCCCCGTCTACGGTCTGGCCGAAGGCACCCTGCTGGCTTCGGCGGGTGTCGCCGGGGCCTTGCCGGTAATCAAACAGTTTGACACCCGCCAGCTGGAGAAAAACCAAGCCATTGAGCATCTCCGGGGCGACCGGGCGGAACTGAGTGTGCTGGTCGGCTGCGGCAAGGCGCTGGACGGCCAGCGGGTTGAAATAGTCGATCCGGAAACCCGGCGAAAATGCGGTTCGAACGAAATCGGGGAAATCTGGCTTTCGGGCCCCAGCATTGCCCAGGGATACTGGAACAACCCCGGCGAAACGAACCGCGCGTTTCTCTCCCGGATGGTAGAACCCTCCGAGGGTCCCTTTTTCCGGACCGGTGACCTGGGCTTTGTTCAGGAAGGAGAATTGTTCGTAACGGGTCGCCTGAAAGACCTGATTATTATTCGCGGGCGGAATCACTACCCGCAGGACATTGAGCTGACCGTCGCCGCCGCTCATTCCACCTTGCGACCGGGCGGTGGCGTTGCGCTTTCCGTGCCAGTAGGAGCCGAAGAACGGCTGGTCATTGTCCAGGAAGTAGAAAGGCAGCACCGGGGTGACTTCGACCGCGGGCAAATTACGGATGCCATTGTACAGGCCGTCTCGTTTCACCACGCGTTGCAGGTACACGCCGTGGTACTGGTTAAACCTTCCAGCGTTCCCAAAACGTCCAGCGGAAAATTACAGCGGCACCTGTGCCGGAAACAGTACCTGGAAGGGGCGTTGAAAGTCCTCGAAACCGGGCCAACCCCCGTGGCCGCCGGGGCTTCCCTCGTCTGATGCCCTTCCTTTTCCTCCCTCGTCTCCCCCGTTGACAAAATCCGTTATGCAAACGCCATTGGCTCAGTACGCGAGTGCTGAAAGGTTAGAAGCTTACCTGGGCAGTCCCTACGTTCCCGACAACGTGATTTCGTTTAAACGATGCATGCACCTGGACGAGGAAGAGCTATTCCCGGCCTCCTTGTTGGAACACCTGCACGAGTGGGACTTTCAATGCTACTACATCCCGCGGGAGTACGGCGGAAAACTCACCACCTACGAAGAACTGCTGGCCCTGGGGAGGGTGCTTTCCCGCCGGGATTTGACGCTTTCCATTACCGATGCCCATACCTTTCTCGGATCATTGCCCGTCTGGATTGCGGGTTCGGAAGGCCAGAAGCAAAATTTAGCCCGGCGGATTAAAGCGCGGAAAGCCGGGTGCCTGGCGGTTACCGAAAAAGACCACGGCAGTGATTTGGTTGCCAATGAAGTGCGGGCAGAAAAAGGCGCCAACGGATACGTGCTTACCGGGGAAAAATGGCCCATCAACAAGGCGACCTTCACGGATATGCTGTGCGTACTGGCCCGCACCGACGACCACCATCCGTCGCGGGGACTCTCCGTTTTTCTGGTAGAGAAAGACCAATTGAAACCGGGCTCCTACCGCCACCTGCCTAAAATTAAAACCCTGGGTATTCGCGGATGCGACATCAGTGGCATCCGGTTTCAGGATTGTCCGCTGGCCGAAGAAGCCCTGGTCGGGGAACCCGGGCGGGGGTTGGAGATCGTGTTGAAGGGCTTTCACGTGACCCGCACCCTTTGTGCCGGCCTCTCCCTCGGTGCCGGGGATACGGCGTTGCGGACCACGCTCCGGTTTGCGCGGAGCCGTACCCTTTACGGGGACAAGGTGCTGGCCATTCCGCACGCCCGCAACATCCTGGCTCAGTCCTTTTTAGACCTTTTAATCGGGGATTGCCTGGCCATTTCCGCCGTGCGGTCCTTGCACACCGTGCCGGGGCAATCCAGCCTCTGGTCCGCCATTGTGAAGTACTTCGTGCCAACGCACACTGAAAAAATGGTGCAGGACCTTTCCGTCGTGCTCGGTTCGCGGTTCTACCTGCGGGAAAGCCACGATCACGGCATCTTTCAGAAGATCGTCCGCGACCACAGCATTGTGAGTTTGTTCGACGGCAGTACCGTGGTGAACCTGCACGCGATTGCCTTGCAACTCCCGCACCTGGCCAAAAAGCGGGTGGCCAGGGAAGAAAACCGGGCAACGATTGCGTCGGACTTACAACGCACTTTCTCGCTGCACCAGGACGTGCCCCCCTTTGACTACCGCAAACTGGACTTGTTCAGCCGCGGCAACAACACGGCTTTGCAGGGGCTGGAGGTAGCCTACGAAAAACTGGCGGCGCTCAGAAGGGCGGGCGAGGCCGAACCGGGCGTAGTAGATGCGCTGACCAGTTTGGTGGCGGAGATGCTTACCCGCCTGGCGGAGCAGGAAGCAACCATCCGGCAGCTGCCCTCCCCCGCCGGCCACAATCTGCCGCTCGAGTACTTCGAGGCCGCGGAAGCCTACTCGGTTATCCACGCCGCCGCCGCTTGCGTCCACACCTGGCTGTATAACCGGGATCACCTGGGAGAATTCTTCGGGAAAGGGGAGTGGTTGGTGCTCTGCTTGAACCGGCTCCTGCCGACGGCGTCCCATCCGTCTTCCCTGCCCAAAACGTACCTCGAAAATGCCGCGCAGGAACTCATCCGGTTGTACGAAGCCGACCAGCTTTTTTCGATCGTTCCCCTTCAACTGGTTAATCAAGCCAGCCAGGAAATCATTCATTCACCCTTAACTACGGTACCATCGTGAGCTATTTAGAAAATTCAGCGCAACCTGCGGTTTCTTTTGAAAAACCCTTTCTTCCTGGCACGCCCAGTTCGGTAGCGGCCATCGAACAGTGGCTGGCAACCAAATTTGCCGAGCAGCTGGCCATTCCGGCCCACGCCGTCAGCCTGGAAAAATCCATCACTTCCTTTGGCTTGGATTCCATGGATGCCATCATCATCGCGGGTGATCTGGAAGATTGGATGGGGATGGAACTGTCTTCCACGCTGCTATGGGATTTTGACACGATTGCCATCATTGCCCGTCACCTTTTTGAGAACCTGACCGCGGTACGTGGCCAATAGCCGGGATCGTGCCCCGGGCCAACCCGGCTCCGTACGCATTTAAAACCACCTCCCCATGCCTACCCTTTTGATGGAAACCCCCGCCGCACCCCGCGAAGAGACCGCCCCGGAAGAGAGCCGCTTCCCGCTTTCCCCCCACCAGGAAGGCCTGTGGTTTCTGCAACAAATGGCCCCGGATTTAGCGGCTTACAACGTCGTCTTCGCCGTCCGCGTCCGGTCGGCCATCGATACGGGCGCCTTGGCGCAAGCGTTTCAACAATTGGTCGCCCGCCACGCTGCCCTGCGAACCACCTTCACCACCTCGAACGGGCAACCCGTTCAGCGGATCCATTCCCGCGGGGAGAGCGCCTTCCGTACCGTGGAGGTGGCTGGCTGCGCCGAGTCGGAAGTGGAAGAACTGGTCCGGGCCGAAACCAAACGCGCTTTTAGCCTGGAAAACGACGCTCCACTGCGCGTATGCGTATTTACCCGATCCGCCCGGGAGCACGTGTTGGTGCTGACTGCGCACCACATCGCGGTGGACTTCTGGTCACTCGCCCTGCTGCTTTCCGAGCTGCACACGCGGTATCCCGCGCTGGCCAAAGGGCAAACGGTGTCGTTGCCACCGGTAGGGGCCACCTACGCCGATTTTACTTCCGAACAAACCGGGCGGCTGGCCAAGGAAAGTGGCCCACGCCTGCGGGAATACTGGGGGAAGCAATTGGCCGGCGAAAAGTCGGTCCTCAACCTGCCTACTGACCGGCCGCACCCGCCCGTACAGACCTACCACGGGGCGGTCCATCGCTTCCAGTTGGATGCCGGATTGAGCGACCAGTTGAAAGCCCTGGCCCGTCAGGAGGGCGTTACTCTGTACGTGGTTTTGCTGAGTGCTTTTCAAATCCTGCTGCACCGCTACGCCCAGGAAGAAACCATCTTGGTTGGCACGCCCGTCGCCGGACGGACGAAAAAGAAGTACCAGGACGTGATTGGCAATTTTGTCAACACCGTCGTGCTGAAGGCCTCTTTCCCGGCGGGCATCACCGGCCGGCAGTTGCTGCATCAGGTGGGCCAGACCGTCGTGGAGGCCATCCGGCACCAGGACTACCCTTTTTCGGAACTGGTCAAACAACTGCAACCCGCGCGGGACCCCAGCCGCTCGCCCTTCGTCCAAGCCAATTTCGCGTGGGAAAGACTGCCGCAGTGGAAAGCGCTGGAAGGGCTTTTCGTTCCCAACGCGGCGGGTGAGCCGGTGGACTTCGGCGGCCTGCTGGTGGAGCCTTACTTCGTGGCCCAGCAGGAAGGGCAGTACGAATTGAACCTGGAAATGGGCGGTGAGGTCGCCGGTGCCTTGCTGGGTATCTTCAAGTACAACACCGACTTGTTTCACCCGGCCACGATCGCGCGCACGGCGGGACACTTCCAAACCCTGCTGCGGGGACTGGTGAGCCGGGTAGAATGCCCGGTAGGGCACCTTCCCCTGCTCACCGAAGCCGAATCGGAACAAATCCTGGTCGACTGGAACCGCACTGCCGCGGCCTATCCCGTCGGGGGGTGCCTGCACACCCTTTTTGAACGGCAAGTGCACCAGACGCCGGATCGCACGGCGGTCTCTTTCGGGGCCACGCGGCTCACCTACCGGGAACTCGACGGGCGAGCCAACCAGATGGCCAACTACCTCCTCCGGCACGGCGTAGGTCCCGAAGTATTCGTGGGGATTTGCCTCGACCGATCCCCCGACGTATTGGTTGCCTTGCTGGGGGTGTTGAAAGCGGGCGGCACCTACATTCCGCTGGACCCCGCTTATCCGAAGGAACGGCTCTCCTTCATGGTGGCCGATGCCGGCTTACCCATCGTGGTTTCCCAGCGGAAGTGGGTTGACGAGCAGCTCTTTTCCGGGGTGAAAACCGTTTGCCTGGATTCGGATTGGGCACTCATCGGGCAAGAAAGCAGGTTGGCTCCGGCCGACCCCGGCTTTGATGTTGACGAACCGGACGCGGAAAGGCTGGCCTACGTCATCTACACCTCCGGCTCCACCGGTCAGCCCAAAGGCGTGCAGATTCCCCACCGTTCCGTGGTTAATTTTCTGCATTCCACCACCAAAGAAACCGGCATGACGGAACGCGACCGCCTGTTGGCGGTGACCACGCTCTCCTTCGACATTGCCGGGTTGGAGCTTTTCATGCCATTGCTGGTCGGCGCCCAGGTGGTGCTGGCCAGCCGGGCCGAAGCCACCGACGGGCATAAGCTGGCCGAGAAGCTGACCTCGGAGGAAATCACCTTTTTGCAGGCTACCCCCTCTACCTGGCGACTGCTGCTCGAAGCCGGGTGGACGGGAAAGAGCGACCTGAAGGCCATCGCGGGGGGCGAAGCACTGCCTTTCGATCTGGCCCAAAGCCTGCGGGAGCGCACCGCGGCCTTTTGGAACATGTACGGCCCCACGGAAACGACCATCTGGTCCACGGCCTGGAAAGCCGATGAAACGAACGGCGTTATCCCGATCGGGCGACCCATCGACAACACGGAAATCTACTTGCTGGACGCGCATCTGCAACCCGTCCCCGTGGGCGTACCCGGGGAACTGCACATTGGCGGGTTAGGGCTGGCGCACGGCTACCTGAACCGGCCCGAACTCACGGCCGAAAAGTTTATACCGCACCCCTTCCGGCGGTCCCCCCGGGCACGCTTGTACAAAACGGGTGACCTGGCTTGTTACTTGCCCGACGGAACAATCAAATACCTGGGCCGGGGGGATAATCAGGTGAAATTACGGGGTTTTCGCATCGAACTCGGTGAGATTGAAGCCGTGCTTTGCGGGCACCCCCAACTGCGGCAGGCGGTGGTGAAGGTTCGCGAAGACCGACCCAACGACAAACGCCTGGTTGCTTACCTCATCCCGGCCGCGCCCGATGAACCGGTGGATTCGGCCGAATTGCGTCATTTTTTAAAGGAGAAGCTACCGGATTACATGGTGCCATCCGCCTTCGTAACCCTGGACGCCTTCCCGATGACCCCGAACGGGAAAATCAATTCACCCGCCCTGCCGGCGCCGGCTAGTCACCAGCCCGGTAGTCTGGTGAGCCCGCGCGACGTGGTTGAACTGCAACTGGGGCGGCTGTGGGAGGAGATACTCGACACCCAGCCCATCGGCGTAACGGACAATTTTTTCGAGTTGGGGGGCCACTCCCTGCTCGCGGTACGCCTCGTGAACGACATCAAGCGACGGTTTGACCAAGACCTGCCGGTGTCCATTCTTTTTGAGAAACCCACCATTGAACAGTTGGCGGAGGTCTTGCGCCAGCAGGCCGGGACCGGGGAATACGCGCCGCTGGTGGTGCTGCGGAAAGGCGACGCGCGCGCCCCCTTGTTTTGCCCGCATCCCATCGGGGGAAATGTTTTCTGTTACACCTCCCTGGTCCGCCACCTGGCTCCGGAACAACCCGTGTACGGTCTGCAGGTGAAAAGCCTCTACCAGAACGAAGTACCCCACGTAGCGGTCGAAGACATGGCCGCCGAGTACGTGAAGGCGATTCAATCGGTGCAGCCACGGGGGCCTTATCTGCTGGCCGGCTGGTGTTTTGGGGGCCTGATCGCCTTCGAAATCGCCCAGCAACTCCGGCAGTCGGGGGAAGAAATCGCGCTGCTGGCCTTGTTGGACACCCGGGCGCCCATTTTGGAAGAGGAAGAGGTGTACGATGATGCCCACCTGCTTTCCCTGTTTGCCCGCGACCTGGCGGTTCCCTACGGGAAAAAGCTGACCATTTCGCCGCAGGAACTGCGGGCGGTGGGCACGGATGCGATGTTTGGCTACGTGCTGGAGCGGGCAAAACAAGCGGAAGTGCAACCACCGGACGCGGACGCCGAACAACTGTACCGGTACTTTCAGGTTTACGTCGCCAATGCCCTGGCCCTGCAGGGGTATAGCTGGCAACCTTACGCGGGTACGGTAAAACTGCTGCGGGCGACGGAAGAACCCCTCATCCAAAGTTTAGGCCTTGCCTTGGGTTGGGACCGGGGACCCATCCGGGAATTGGAAATCCACGACGTTGCCGGCGATCACAACAGCATGATGTACAATCCGAACGTGCAAGCCCTGGCGCAGCTCCTCACCCGGTTTCTGAAAGAGGCCCAGCCGCAACCGCGTCCGGTGGTCGGACCGGCCTAAGACTGGACATTCCATTGCCAAACGACGTTCGACCTTTTCCCAAGAAACTCCTTTTAAACGCTTAAAAACGCATCCATCGATGCGGCTCTTTCACTCCTAAACCCATCGTTCGTAGTTCGTAGTTCGTAGTTCGACTGCGCTCACTATCGCTCACTATGACACTCGTAAACTCATCCACTCATAAACTCATCCACTCATAAACTCATCCACTCCCCATGATCGCCGTAGAGAAGAATTACCTCATCAAACGACCCCTGGAGACCGTCTTTGGGTTCGTAACCACGCTCCTCAATGATCCCCTTTGGATTGCGGCCTGCACCGAAATTGTTCCGCTCACCCAGGACACCTACGAGGTAGTATTAAAGTTTTTTGGCCGCAAAATGCGTTTTAACATGGTGATTGTCAGCCATGAGCCCTGCCGAAAATACGAATACGCCACGACCGCCGGGCCCCTCTCGTTCCGCGGATGCTACCTGTTCGAACCAGTAGCGGAGGGGACTGCCGTGAAGTGGACTTTCCAGGGGGAGCCCGGTTCTTTTTTTGGCTTGGTGCCGCGTCCGCTACTGGCCAAGGCACTGGAAAAGCAAGCCGAGGGAGACATTAAAACCCTGAAGGAGCTACTCGAAAAAAAGCCGGTAGCGGGCTGAAAAACCCGCCTTTCCGCCCCGCGGAGTGGGGCACCACGAGCGATTCGCCAATCCCGCGGAAGCACCCCTTACGCGGCGCACGACCAACCACCAACACCCAACCCATTCAACGCGCACAACCATGCAAAAATTTGCCGCTTTTGTGGTGCAGTATCCCCGAACGATCCTGCTGATCACCCTGATCAGTACCCTGCTCATCGGCGGGGGATTGCTCAAACTGGAAATACGCAATAACCAGGATTCCGAACTGCCCGCCGAGGATCCCATTGTTGAGACGAACAACCGGCTGAAAGCGGTTTTTGGCGAGAAAGACATCGTCCTGATTGGCATTGAGAGCGATGACATTTTTCGGCGAAGCACGCTGGAAAAAATTGCCCTCATTTCGGAGGAACTAAAAAGGGTGGACGGGGTCGTTGGGGACGAAATTACCAGTCTTTCGACCCTCAATAACATCGAAGGCAAAGAATGGGGACTGGAAGTAGGTCCCTTGATGCGGACCATTCCCCGGACGGACGC
>JACMKY010000545.1 GCA_014379925.1 Cytophagales bacterium
CGAAACCCTCCCCGGGCGCGATGATTATTACCGGAGCACGGTGATCTGGGGGGAAAATGATTCCGAATTGAGCGGCGGCTCCCGGTGGGATGCCTATTTTGCCGACGGAGAGCGGAATACCAGGTTCATGTCGCCGCAAAACTACGAGTACGCCCGGCCCAACTACGCCGAGTTTGTCGTCTACGACGCTTCCTTTGTCAAACTCCGGGAAGTAATCATTGGCTATAACCTGCCCGCTGCGCTGCTGAAAAAAACCCCCGTGGAAAGCGCGCGGGTATCGCTCACGGGGCGTAACCTGGCCATTCTCTACCGGAAAACGCCGCGGGGAATCGACCCCGAAGCAACGGCCACCTCGGGCAACGGTCAAGGCATTGAAGATGGCGCCCTGCCGCCCAATGCCCTCTACGGCTTTAACATCCGACTCACCTTTTAACTTTTTGCCACGATGAAATCCAGGATTGTCATTCTATGCCTACTGGCAAGCAGCCTCGGGTCCTGCACGGAGGACTTCGAGGAAATCAACGAGAACCCCAACAACCCGGTCGTGGTGAACCCGGATTTCTTGCTGACTACCTCCCAGTTCGAAACCTTGAATTTGTACGGAGGAACGATGAACCGGGTCGTCTTCTTCAACTATACGCACCATTTTTCCGGTTTCCAGGGCGAGTTCCAGCGCTACACCTACAACAATACCGAAAACAACACCTACTGGGAAAACACGTACATCAATTGCCTCCAGCCCTTGCACCAGATCGAACTGGCCTACCAGGATAACCCGGCTTACCGCAACCGGGTGACCATTGCCCGCATCTGGAAAGCGTATATTTTCTCCAACGCCGTTTCCATCTGGGGAGGCATCCCCAAAAGCCTGGCCCTCAACGGCGACCCGCGCGTTCCCTACGAGAAGGAGGAAGACATTTACTACGCCCTGCTGGATGAACTGAAAGCACTGGCCGAAGCCATTGATCCGGCCGGGGATAAGTACACCGCGGTGGCGGACAAAATATACGGCGGCGACTTGCCCAGGTGGCGAAAGTTTGCCAATACCCTCCGCTTGCGGCTGGCGATGCGCATTTCGAACGAGGCCCCCAACGGCAATCCGCAGGTGGCCCGGCAAGTAGTGGCGGAGGTGTCCCAGGATGCGCAGTCTACCCTCACCAGCCAGGCGGAAACGGCGGCGGCCACCTGGGGGACCACCAGCGATGCCTGGAGCCCCCTCTACGACCGGGCGGTGTACAACTACACCGCCAACCTGGCCACCATTCCCGTTCTCAACGAATCGCTGGTCTACCACACCCTGCCCTACGGCGACCCGCGCCTGGGGGTGTACGGACAACCCGTCAGATTGGGCCCGCAGCGGGGCAAGTATTTCGGTCAGAACATTTCGTACGGCGGCGGGGACGAATTCGCCGGGGGCACGCCCAACCCCCACCGGGGGCTCAAGCAGGAGAATTACTCGCCCATCGGAGCGCTCTTCCTGAAGCCCGATGCCGAATACGTATTCCTCTCCTACGCGGAATCCTGCCTGCTGAAAGCGGAAGCGGCGCTGAAAGGATGGTGGCAAGGGGGCGATGCGCAGCAATACTACTACGAAGGGATCGGTGCTTCCTTCAACCGCTACGGACTCACGCCCGCGCAGGCCACCACCTACCAGAACACGCCCGGCATCAAGTGGGGGACGGCTTCGGACACCACCGGACGGAAAGCGGCATTCGGGGACTGGCTGGGAATCAGCTCGAGCTACGTTCCGGCGGGAGACTACTTCCGGCAAATTGTGATGCAGCACTGGCTGGCAATTCCCGGGCAGGGCGTGGATGCCTGGGCCTTGCTCCGGCGTACGCGGGTGCTGGAATTCCAGCCGCAGTTTGACACCTACAGCGGCGACTACGCCTACCTGCCAAACCGGCTCTTGTACCCGGCCGATGAGTACCAAACCAATTCGGCCGAAGTACAAAAAGCCGCTGCCTGGTTGAGCGGACCGGACAACCTGACGACCAAACTTTGGTTTGCGCGCCCCGTGAAGCCAAATCCATTCTTGCCTTACTAACCCTTTTAAAAACGAACCGCAATGAAAACGATGCTGCATTTGCTGGCGATGGTTTGGTTGGTTGCCTGTCAGAAAGAAGACGCGTACTTGCCCACCAATTTTGACTACCCCATCCCGCCCGTAGCCGTTACGGAAAACGTGAACGTGGGGGCCTACTACGCTACTTACGCCGCGGCCGACTGGGCCAAAAAATATACCCACACCCCGCAGTTGGGCGAGTATTCTCCCTTGTCTGCCCAGGTAATGGCCCAGCACCGCGCCTGGGCGGACCTGGGGGGCGTGGACTTCTTCGTCTTCAATTGGAATGGCGCGGCCACGGGTGATGCCGTGCTCAATGCGTTTACCGGGGGCAGGAACAACGCGGTTAAGATGGTGATCAATTACAACCTGGCCCACCTGGCAGCCACCAATGCGGCGCCGCTGACGGGGGCCAAACGGGTTACCCTGATCAATGAATTTAAAAGGTTGGCCACCACGCACTTCAACCAGGCGTATTACTACACCGTGGACGGGCAGCCGGTGGTACTGATCAGCCCGCTGAACCTGCCCGCCAACGCCTCCGCCAGCGTTGATTTCAACGCGGTTATTGCGGCGTTGCGCGCGGCGATGAATGAACTTGGCATCAACCCCTACATCATCGGGGAAATCACTTCTGGCTGGTTGCCGCCCCAGCGTTACCGCTCGGCCGTGAAGGCCGTGGATGCGGTTGACCTGAACAACTGGGCCACGGACAACTACGACCGGTCGGTTTTCTTCCCCTCCTTCAGCGATATGAACTGGCAACACTGGACCGACTCGACCACCGCCTGGCAGGTGGACTTCGTACCCTGCATCTTTCCCGGCTACAACGATAAAACCTTCAACCCGGCCAGTAGCCTCTACGACATAGGCCGGAGTGCGGCTTTCTACACCGACTATTGCCACGTGGCCAAGCGGAACCTGGGGGAAAAGCGAATCGTGCTGATCAATTCCTGGAATAACTTTCAAATGGGCACTGCCCTGGAACCCGCCCAGGAGTACGGCACCACCTACCTGGAACTTACCCGGAGTCAGTTTAAAGTGAATTGAGTCCGAAAAACGTTTACTCACCTTACTTACTTTAAAAACACGTGGAAAAAGTAACGAGAAGAAAATTCATCACCACGGCGGGTGCCCTGGCCGCCGCTTTGCCGTTGGGCGCCGCGGCCTTTGATTTCGTTCCCAGTGCGGGCGAAAGTTTCCACTTTGTGCTGCTGGGCGATCTGCACTTCGACAAGCTGGCGCACCACGATATGGAATACGTAAAATCGAAGTATCCGAACGACATCCAGCAGATCGAGAATTATTCCCGCATCACCCGGGACAACCTGCCGGGTTTGCTGAAGGTAGCCAAGGAAAAAGGGGTGAACCTAAACGCGGACTTTTACCTGCAATTGGGTGATTTTGTGGAAGGACTCTGCGGATCCGAATCATTGGCGCAACAACAAACGCGGGAATTTATCTCCCTGGTGGCCGACCAGCGGCTGAACCGTCCTTTTTTTGTTACCAAAGGCAACCACGACATCACGGGCGAGGGAGCCAAAGAAACCTACCAGCGCACCGTTTTGCCCTGGCAAAGCAAAGAACTGGCAAAACCCGTACCCAACGCCAATGCCACCTTCGTGCACAAAAACGCCCGGTTTGTGATGTTCGATTGCTTTACGGAAAATGAAAGCCTGGATTGGTTGAAGGAGGTGCTGGCCGAACACCGGGAAGAACTTTTGTTTTTCTGCATCCATTACCCGGTGGTTCCCTTCAACGCCCGGTCGACCTGGCACGTGTTTGCCAAACCCCACCAGCAGACCCGGCGGGAAGAACTGTTGAACCTGCTGGGGCAACACCGGGCCATCGTACTGTGCGGTCACCTGCACAAAACGAACCTCTTGACGAGAAACACCCCCCGCGGCAATTTTGTGCAGGTCTGTCTGGGGAGTGTCATTCCGGCTCCCACCGCGCCGGTGCAGGACCATTTGCGGGGAATCCAGTTTTATAAGGCTGATCTGGTGAATCGGGAGCCGGATTTTTCACCGTCCACCCTCCAGGAAAGGAGGGCGGTGCTGGAAAAGGAAGCTTCTCACGTAAAGCACTACGAATACGCCGATTGCTGCGGCTACGCCACGGTGATCATTACCAGCAAAAGCAAGGTAATGCTTTCCATCTTTGTCAATGCGGATAAAACCCCCTGGACGACGGTTGATCTCGCCGGGTTGTTTCAGGTCTGACGGGCGGGTAATCCCTGCCGGTGACGGTCGGGTGGCCCAAAAGGGGGGCAACGGCCCGGATCTGGTTTGCCTTACCCGGAAGCCATAAAATCAAAAGGTTTTCCGAAATGGACTCGATACCACAACGGAATTTTTTCGTCCGGCGTAACTGCTTGACGAGTGGGTAGTGGATAAAACAAAGGTCCGGTTTTGATGGGCAATTATTCAAAAATGCCGCA
>JACMKY010000546.1 GCA_014379925.1 Cytophagales bacterium
CTTGGTTGCGGAGAAAATCACTCGCCAGGACCACTGGTTTACCGGATTCGTAGAACACGATCACCTCCGTGCCGTTTTGTTTCAACTGATCCGCCACTTTGATGAGCTTTACCACGTGCAGGCTGCAGAGCGGGCAGTCGGTGTTGCGCAGGAAGGAGAGGTAAACTTTCTTCCCCGCTAAATCGTGCAGGCGTACGGGATGACCCAGTACATCTTCGGCGGTAAAATCGGGGGCGAGTTGCCCGGTTTGAAGTTTCATGACTTGAAATGATGATTGGGTTGAGAAATTGATTTAGTTTCCTTGCTCAGGTTGAAATGATGACACGGTTGCCACAGATTCACAGATTGACCAACGGCTCATTGCCTACTGCCCATTGCCAACGGCCAACTGTCCATTGCTTACTGGCATCAGACCAAACGGGCTCCACCGTCCACGTGGATGATTTCCCCGGTGATGGAAAGGTTGACCATCATGAACACGACGGCCGAGGCCACTTCTTCGGGCGTGGCAATTTTCCGGACCGGCAGCTTGCCCGCCACTCCCTCCAGCACCGCCCGCTTGTTTTCACCCAGCACCTTGTCCCACATGGGGGTGTCGGTATAACCCGGGGCAACGGCGTTGAAGCGGATGGGGGCCAGTTCCAGCGCCATCACGCGGGCCAACTGTTCGGCGGCGGCCGTACCGATGCCCGATACCCAGGCGCCCGGCACGGGCCGGTCGGTAGACACGCCCCCCGTGAAAGTGATTGATCCGCCCGGGTTGATCTTCCCGGCCGCCGCCCGGACGACCCGCACGCTGCCCACCAGCCGCTCGTGGAACGGGGCCATCAACTGGTCAAGGTCGCCCTCCAGGATTCCCCCCAGTTTGGTCGAACCCGCGGCCACGTAGACGTGGTCGATGGCGGGCAGTTGCGCGAAGAAACCGTTGACTTGCTGCTCGTCGTTGACGTCCAGGGCGGCCGATTGTACTTCCGCTCCGATGGTTTGAGCGGTGGCCCGGGCGGCGGGGGCTCCCGTACCCGTCAGGGTCACGCGGGCACCCAGTTCGTGGGCGATTCGGGCAACCGCCCGGCCGATTCCCGAACTTCCCCCGACGATCACCACGTGTTTGTTCTTCAGGTTTTCAGTAATCATTGCTTGAAAGGTTGGTTTCTGATGCGGGTTCGAACGGAGTGAATCCGATGCGTGAGATTCGGTAGGAAATTGACCGAAGCACAAGTTTTCCGCTCGTTTGAATATTTTCTGCCGATTTGCGGTTAAGTGAGTAACGCCCCGGGAGAATCGGTAACGGCAGCAAATTTACCGGCGAAGGGGTCGGCCGTCAAGTAGTCACCGAATTGTGAGGTAGTCACTAAAAAGTAAAGCTGCTCAATATGAGAAAGTTGTCTTCCGTTCATTATCAGAATGAGCAGATCATCACCACGGGTTGCCCCATTACCAGCGCATTGGCCCTGTTCACTGGGCGTTGGAAGCTGCATCTGATGTGGCAATTGAACAAGGGAACCAGGCGCTTCGGGGAACTCCGGAAAGCCATCCCGGCCATCACCGTGAAAATGCTTTCCCAGCAGTTGCGGGAGATGGAACGGGACGGATTGGTTACGCGGGTGGTCTATCCGGAAGTGCCGCCCAAGGTGGAATACACCCTGTCGGAGTTGGGCCGGTCGTTCGTGCCCATTCTGAAGCAGATTTACGACTGGGCCGAGGAAAACCAACTGACCGAACCCTTGGCGGGTTAGTGGGTCCGATCGATTCGCGGGTGGAAGCGTTTTTTGCCAACGGTTGGATTTCCCCAATAAGCCCTTATTTTACGTGGCGGAACGAACGCGCCGCCGGCCTCACGCGGGTGGGCAAAATTTGCAAGGTTCTTCGGGTTTTGACATTTCAATTGGTAAAGAAGCAAAAAATAGCGTGCTTTAGCACCGGTTACTTGAACCGCGAGCGGCCGGTGAACCCGTCCTCGGCCTGGCCATTCAACAATTAAACTAAAACCAAGCCCATGAAAAAAGTTACGTTATTTTGCGCATCCCTGCTGATCCTGGCCCTGTGTCCGAGCCCCAAAGCCCAGCCGGCCGATGGTTGGATTTCTCTCTTCGATGGCAAGTCGCTCAACGGGTGGAAAGCCAGCGACGACCCGGCCACCTTCAAGGTCGAGAAAGGATCCATCGTCGTGGCCGGGCCCCGGGCCCACTTGTTCTACGTGGGGCCGGTCGGGAACCACACCTTCAAGAACTTCGAGTTCAAGGCCCGCGTCATGACCACGCCCGGCTCCAACTCGGGGATGTACTTTCACACCCAATACCAGGATACCGGCTGGCCCGCCAAGGGGTACGAGGTGCAGGTCAACAATTCGCACACCGACTGGCGGAGAACGGGCAGCCTTTACTCCATCCAGGACGTCCGGGAGGTTCCCGCGCGCGACAACGAGTGGTTCACCCAGCACATCATCGTCCAGGGCAAACGGGTAACGATCAAAGTCAACGACCGGACGCTGGTCGAATACACCGAACCGGACAGTCTGGCGCGGTCCGCCGGCGAGGCCGGTCGGATAATTTCGAGCGGGACTTTTGCGTTGCAGGGCCACGATCCCAAAAGCAAGGTGTATTACAAAGAGGTGATGGTGAAACCACTGCCCGACTAACCAGACTGGGGCCGCTCTCACCGTATAGTCAAACCCGGCCTCATTTTCGGGTATTACGGGGGAAAACAGACAACCTGTAACCCGTAACCCCTCTCCAACCGGTAACCCATGGCATCCCTACTGGATTTAATCGGCCAAACCCCGCTGGTCGAACTGAAGAACCTCGTCCGCAAACCCAACGTCCGGCTGTTCGGCAAACTGGAGGGCAACAACCCGGGCGGGAGCGTGAAGGACCGGGCCGCCTACGGCATGATCAAGGGTGCCCTGGACCGCGGTGAATTGAAGCCCGGAATGAAACTGATCGAGGCCACCAGTGGCAACACCGGGATCGCCCTGGCGATGATCGCCCGGTTGTTTGACGTGGAGATCGAGCTGGTCATGCCGGAGAGCGCCACCGTCGAACGGGTCATGACCATGGAAGCCTTCGGGGCCAAGGTCATCCTGACTTCCCGGGAAGGCTCCATGGAAGAAGCCATCGACTACACCCGCGACCAGGTGGCGAAGGGCGGGTATTTGATGCTCAACCAATTCGCCAACCCGGACAACTACCGCGCCCATTACCGCACCACCGGCCCGGAGGTGTGGCGGGACACCGACGGCACCGTGACCCATTTCGTGTCTTCGATGGGCACCACCGGAACGATCATGGGCGTTTCCCGGTATTTGAAAGAGCAAAACCACGCCGTTCAAATCGTGGGCGTCCAACCGAAGGAAGGCTCCCAGATACCCGGCATCCGCCGTTGGCCCGCCGCCTACCTGCCCAAGATCTTCGAGCCCGAACGGGTGGATCGCATCATCGACGTGTCGGAGGAGGAAGCGACGCGCATGGCCCGGCGACTGGCGGGGGAGGAGGGCGTCTTTGCCGGGATGAGCAGCGGCGGCTCCGTCGTGGCCAGCCTCCAACTGATCGACGAACTCGAGACGGGCACGGTGGTGTGCATCATCTGCGACCGGGGCGACCGTTACCTGTCCTCGAATCTTTTCGGCAAACAATAAGTGGGTGGGGCGTTGAGTACCACCAGCACCGTGGATAAGACGTAGCCAAAACCAGTCTTTCATGGGATTATTCGAAAAAAGTGAGCCTGAAACGTACGAAGTTTACGGGCGACCGGTGAAATGCTATCATTGTGGAAATGCATCCTTTTGGGTTAGGCAAGCGCAGCTGAACTCGGCCGTTACCACTTTCTTCAACCTGGATTGGGCAGACAAGAGTGCAACGTGCCTGGTTTGCTCGGAATGCAGTCACATTCATTGGTTCCTGGCGTAAGCAGTTGCCAGTTCTTTCCCCGCTTCTCCTGGTAGGCGCTTCTGGAAAGTCCCGTGCGTTGCGCCTGCGCCAGCAAGCCGTGAGCCAGCAACGAATGTAGTTACTACCCTTCTTCAGAACGGAAGGAAAACCCACTACTGATCATCCACTATTCTCCCTGCACTGCTCCCCTGCGAAGGGGAGGCCGGGTGTACCCTATGTTCCGAAACCGACTGCTTCCCTCAATTCTGCTGCTGGGCCTGCTGGCCTGTCAACCGCCGCGGCAATCTCCCAAAGCCGATCAGCCGCAACCGGCCAGCGCCTGGGCGTATTACCCCCCACCGGGAGCGGCCTGGGAGCGGAAGCCGGCCGAGCAAGTGGGAATGGACGCGGCGCTGCTGCAGCAGGCCGTGGCGTTTGCCCAGCAGCAGGAGACCCAGCAGATGCCCCCCGATTTCTCCACGCAGGAAACCATTTTCGGGAAACTGCTCGGGCCGATGCCAACCAACCGGGCGGCGACCAACGGCCTCGTGCTGCGCCACGGCTACCTGGTGGCCGAGTGGGGCGACACGCAACAGCCCGATCCTACCTACAGCGTGGCGAAAAGCGTGCTTTCCACCGTCCTCGGCATTACCCTCGACCGCGGCCTGATCCGGGATATCCACGATTCGGTCGCCAGTTCCATCCGCGATGGCGGCTACGACTCGGAACAGAACCGCAAAATTACCTGGGAGCACCACGCGCGGCAAACCAGCGAGTGGGAAGGCGAACTGTGGGGCAAGCAGCACGACTTCGTCGGCCAGGAAGCCTTCGGCAAGGGCGCCCGTCCGCCCCGTGACTTGCAAGAACCCGGCACGTACTACGAATACAACGACGTGCGCATCAACCGGATGGCCTTGTCGTTGTTGCGCTTGTGGCGGAAGCCGTTGCCCGACGTGCTGAAGGACGAAATTATGGACCCCATCGGCGCCTCGGATGCGTGGCGCTACGTGCCCTACGCCATCGCCACGGTGGAGATCGACGGCAAGCCAATGCCGTCGGTGAGCGGGGGAACCCGCTGGGGGGGTGGCTTGTGGATCAACGCCCGCGACGAGGCCCGCTTTGGCTACCTGTGGTTGCGCGGCGGCCGTTGGCGCGACCGGCAGATCGTTTCGGAAGCGTGGGTGCGGCAGGCCACCACCCGCGGTCCCGTTGGCCCGGACTACGGCTACCTGTGGTGGCTCAACACCGAGCGGAAGGCCTGGCCGAGCGCCCCGGCCACCAGCTTTGCGGCCCTCGGCGCCGGTTCCAACACCGTTTGGGTCGACCCCGAGCACGACCTCGTAATCGTCTGGCGCTGGCACCAGGGCAGTCCCGATGAACTGATCAAGCGGGTGCTGGCGGCGGTGAAGGAAAAGTGACGAAAAGGGGCTTGCGAACCGATGGCTGCCCGTTCCGGGCACGGGTCCTTCTGACGTTCAGCAACCTGAATATTAACGCCATGTAACGCCATTTCAACCAGGTGGTTTTCCCCCGTCGATGCCATCACCGCGAACGGATCGGGCAAGGTGGTCTTCACCCGCGCGTCCGGATTCGGACGCCCGGCCGACCGATCGACCCGCCTGGTCAGTGTGGCGTACGTTGTTCAAGCCCGGATTCCCCCGGGAAAACGGGAAAAGACCGGGAATAGCGGTACACTTGTTGAGTAATGAATGCCGCATCGTCTTTTATTCCGTATACCAGACTTGATTTTCGGCTGCGAAGCCAGGAAAGACCCAGGTAATACAGCCCTTCCACGTTCGCCATTCCGTTTTGGTGCTTCGGGTTTCCGTCCCGGTCCAGTACGGGCAATTTAAGATAATCCAAGTTGGCGCTGAAGCCCGTCGTCCAGATGATTGAATTGACGTGATGCTCTTCCAGGTTGAGCGTGGTGATGGAAGTGGCGCAACTGGCGTTCACATCCGGCAGGTCCGCCTCGTCAGTTTGTGGCAGGGGCGCGGGCAATTGATTTTGTCGGATGAATGCGTCAATGCCTTCCTTCACCATTTTTGAAAAACCGTCGGCAAACTTCACGTGCTCGGGTGCGTTGGGTTGAAAAAATACCGTCTCCCCTTTGGCATTTTCCAGCTTGCCAACCAGCGTGGCCCCTTTGGACGCCAGGTGCTGCAGGCCAATGGTGTGCCCCCCTTCTCCGGTACCGGAAAGCTGGGGTACTTTCATTGATAACGTGCTTGAGTCCGTTACTTCATCGGTGCGAACGTCCATGAATTTGGTTAGAATCAGCCAATCCATGATGTCTTTGCCACGGTAGCGCCGGGGCAGGCGGGCAACCAGGCTGGTGGACACATATACTTTCCGGCCTCCCTCCAACAGATCTTCCGCTATCTGGCAACCGGATTGCCCGCTTCCCACCACCAACACCGCCCCGGCCGGCAACTGGGCAGGGTTGCGGTACTGACCCGCGTGCAGCCGTCGAACCCGGGGAGATAACTGGCTGGCAAAAGCCGGGACTTTACTTTCATTCAATGCCCCGGAAGCAATGATCACTTGCCGGCAGTAATAATCGTTGATTCGGTTATGTTGCGAGACCGTGACTTTAAAGAACGGAGCTTCTTCGGGCTTCTGGATGGAAAGCACTTGGGCGTGTTGAGCAACGGGTAACTGAAACCGGCCCGCGTATTCTTCCAGCGAGGCAACAAATTCGGCGGCGGAGCCAAACGCATCCGGCTCGTTCACCGGATGGGTTGCCCCCGGTAACCCATTTAGCCGGTTGGATGTGTTCAGCCGAAACGAATCCCACCGTTGTGAGCGCCACGTTTCACCGATTCTTCCGCGGTCAAAAACGAGGTGGGCTAAACCAAGTTGTTTCAGGTAATAGCTGGCACTTAACCCGGCGTGCCCGGCACCCACGACAATTACCTCTAAAACCGAATCTTTCATGACTTCATTTTTTTGATTTATTGGTTTGACTTACTCGTTTGAATTTACCCGTTACTTCATCACGCGGGGGGATTTATGCACGTACGCATTATCGGATAATTGCCGGAGCATAAAGTCTGCTACATCGGCCCTTGAAACGGGGGATATGAGGGAGCTCGATAAAATACGTTCCCCGTGCCGGTATTTGCCAGTCATTGGTCCATTGGTTAGGGTACTTGGTCGCACGATGACGTACTCCAGGCTACTTTTTTTAATCAGCGCTTCTTTGATCTCGTGGTCACCAATTTCATTGCGTAAAATCAATCCCAACACTTTATTAACGAAGAAACCAAGCTCAGATCGGTTTTCACGGACGGCAAAGGCCGATTGATAGATCAATCGTTTTACCCGTTGTTTTTCCATGGCCTGGATAATGTTTTGCACACCCTCTACGACCGCCGGATCGGGCTTTAACGGCTTCGATACGCCCAGTGCACTGATGACTGCTTGCTGGTTTTTAACTACTTCTTCCACTTGCCGGTAATTAATTACGTCTCCCTGAACAATTTTCAGGTGCTCGTGGGTAAGCGTAAGCTTGGAAGGAGTACGAACAAAGGCAGTGACCAAGTGCCGGCTATTCAATGCCTGGGACACCAGTTCTTGACCGGTTGCCCCCGAAGCCCCGAAAATAACGATATTCACCGGGCTTGGATATTTGGGTGATCAAAAACCGCGGCGTTGTCTACGGCAAATGCCCGAAGCAGGGCAAACAAAATGCGAATGATTGTTTTCATGCGTTACCTCCTGTTTTTTATCTAAGAGACAAGAGGTAGGCGAGAAGTTCGAAAAAATATATTTTTTATTTTGAAGAAGGATAAAGGTGCATTTTACTGACTTTTCCCTGGTGGCGGTACAGCACGGAAACTGAGACGGGCGGGCAGTGATCAGGATATTCAGACGAATTATAATGCGATGCTTCAACAACCGAAACATTGCCACAACTTACCACGCAGTCGGGTTTGAGCCAACTCCCAGACCGCTGATCTTCCGTAATTTTTCTTTCAAAAAACCAGCTGCCCGTAATTGCTTTTTGGTTGGTTAGGCTGATTTGAAGGTCGTTTTGCAGGTGATTCATAAACCGGTTTTTACACTCATCCTGGGTATGGATCCCGGCGTAAGTTGCCTGGTAAAATCCGTTCCATTCTTCGCATTCATTCCAGGTTTTTGGGCTGGCATCGGGATGTTGCTGCCACTGCGCCAACAGCTTCAACTTTGCCTGGTTCAACCGGCTGCGGACGGTACCCACCGGCACACCCAAGATAGCAGCCATTTGCTCGTAAGATTGAAAACTTGAAAAGTAGCGCAGCAGCAAAGTGCTGCGCAATACCTCCGGTAAACGGGCGAATGCGGTGTAGAGCCGGCTCTGCGTTGAAAGCCGATCGAACTTTCGGTTGAGTTCATCTTCCCACCAAGCATCACTTTCCAGGGGTATTTTATCCAGGTCCACGTGTCGTCGGTGGTGACGCAAGGCCCGGTAACAACGGTGAATAAGTATTTTTTTTATCCAGCCATCGAACGTTGCCACCTCTTTCAATTGCGCCAGTTTCAGGTAAGCAATCATGAAAGTATCCTGGACGGCATCTTTGGCCGCCGGCGGATTACCGCACCGGCGTAGGGCCAGCGAATAAAGACCGGGGTAATAGTGTCGATACAAAACATTCCAGGCTGCCTCTTCACCCGTCTGGGCCGCCTTTATCCATTGCTGCATCATCGTAAGTGGCGAACAAATAAATTCACTTAACACCGTCAGTCTCCGGCAGACTACCTCTCCACTAAAAAAACGGGCCTGATTGCAGCCCTCCGGCTAATTTTAATTCGCGAACGGCAAGGAAACATACGTGAGTTCTTTCGCTGACTTCGGACAGTTCGGTGCTACGATTCAAGAAGTTTTTCAGCACGAAATTCGACAAAGAATGACATCCATCCGGTGAACAACGTATTAGACTTGTTCGATGTTGACTTACCGCACAGTACACTTATTTTTAGCTGAAAATTAACCAGTCATCACCCTTGAATTTAAAGTTTCCTGGTAGCAACGCAAAAACATCCCGTTCCACGTCGGCCCTAACCCCCTTACGAAGTAAGGGGGTTAGGGGGTGTTAATGGGACTTAATTTGATACGTAATTATCACTTGCTCAATATCAAACCCGTACAATTCTGTTATTCGGGACCCGCAGCGGGCATTGCTTCGCGGGAGGAGAACACCCCAGGATTGATCTGCTAAGCGGCCGCCGGCGCACCAACGCTTTCGGCTGCTTACTTCTGCACCACCGCGGTGGGTGCCGTCTTGCCAGTGAGGGGATCGGCGTGCCGATGCACCAGTTTCCAACCGCCGCCCTCTTTGCGAAACAGATGCGTGACGCGCAACGCCATCCGAGCCGGTTGGTCCGCATTGACCAGGCGCACCTCGCTTCGCTCGATCGAGACGGTGTAGGCCAAATTCTCACTGACTTCCCGGGAAAGGTATTCTACCCGAACCTTGGCACCGCTGGCGCTGAACCGGGCCGACGCCCAATCGTAACGCGGGTCTACCTGGCGCCCGCCCTTTTCGTAAGCCCCCCACTCCCCCATGAGGGTGGCATCCTCCCCTTGCCAGGTATGCCGTTGCCAAAGCGTCGGATCGCCGTTAACAAAG
>JACMKY010000068.1 GCA_014379925.1 Cytophagales bacterium
AACCGAATGTTCGATTTGGGAAAGGGAGAGCGAATTTTGAGTTGCGGTATGCATCCTGGTTAAGGTTGGTAAGAACTTTGCCAAAGGGTTGATGATGAAGTGATACCGCCTTCGGTCAATCCACAAAAAGCGACTACATTGGTTCCGATGGTACTTTTCGCAAGGATTGCGGGGCACACCCGTATTGGCGTTTAAAGGCAGCCCTGAAGTTATTGTAGCGTTGGCAGTTCAGCCTTTCTGCAACCTCAAAAATAGTCGTCTCTTCCCGTTGACCCACTTCATTGCGGAAGTACCAAACCGCTTTTTGAAGTCATCGAAGAAACAAAAAACAAAGATACGTTCCTCCGCCATACGTTGATTGCCCGACGGGTCTATTTTTGGTAGACGGCCACGGCGCCGGGCGGCCGGTTTGACACCACGCGGCCTTCCAATCGGGCGCAATCCCCGAAAGGCCCCTTTTTCACCTCACATCGGCAATAATCCCTTTCGCATACTTCTCAATCCTTTTCGCATATCCGACGCGGCGCAAAGGGGCGGTTACTTTGTGCCCGTAAACTAACCACAAAAAAAAATGAAAAAAACCCCATTGCTCGCACTCCTGCTGGGAGTAACCTTCCTTTTCTCCTGTAATCGGTTCAGGGAGATCATTCATCCGGACAAGCCCGGCAAGGGCAAACCCTTCAGGGAGTATTCGAACCGGATCATTCTGGACTGGAACGCCGTAGCCCAGAAAACCATGGAAGGGCCTGCCTACGCGTCGCTGCTCTCTTCCCGCCTCGCCATGGTACACCTGGCCATGCACGACGCCCTCAACGCCATTGCGCCGGTCTACCAGACGTACGCCCTGCAAAGCCGGGATTCGCAGGCGGAACCGGTGGCGGCTGCGGCCTCCGCGGCCCACGCGGTACTGCTGGCTTCTTTCCCCGACAAGCAGACCCTGCTCGACTCCGCCCTCAACCAATCGCTGGCCACCGTGGCCGCGGGCGAGGGGAAAACCCGGGGCATTGCCTTGGGCAAGCAAGCCGGTCAAGCCCTGGTAGGCATGCGGCAAAATGACGGCGCTTTCGGCAATCCGATCGGAGAGGTAAACAATCCGCTGGAGCCGGGCTTCTACCAGCCGGTACCGCCCACGCCTTTCGTGTTTGCGCCTTTCTGGGCCACTATGCCGCCTTTCTCGCTGGAAAGTCCCAGCCAGTTCCGCTCCGTACCGCAGCCAGCTTTGGACAGCAAAGCCTACGCCGATGCCTTCCACGAGGTGAAAACCGTGGGGGTTAAAAACAGCCAAACGCGTACCGCGGATCAAACGGCTTACGCCAAGTACTGGTACGAACTGTCGGAGATTGGCTGGAACCGGATCACGCGCATCGCGGCAACGGACCAGAAACTGGACCTGCTGACCACGGCCCGTCTGTTGGCCCTGGTAAACATGGCCCTGACTGATTCCTACACGGCCGGCTGGGATTCCAAGTTCTACTACAACTTCTGGCGTCCTTACACGGCCATCCGGGCCGCCGAGACGGACGGCAACCCGGCCACGGCGGCGGATGAAGCCTGGGAGCCCCTGCTGGATACGCCTCCCGTGCACGATTACCCTTCTACGCACAGTGCATTGGGCAATGCCGCCACCACGGTGCTGGCTTCCTTGCTGGGGGACAAAACCAAGTTCACGATGACTTCGCCCAGCGCTGACCCGGCCAATGCCACCCGTAGCTTCTACAGTTTCAGCCAGGCCGCCAAAGAGAACGCGGATTCCCGGGTGATGGCGGGCATTCACTTCCGCTTCGCCTGCCAGGCCGGACTCGAACTGGGGCACCAGGTAGGAAAGTGGACGGTAGAAAAGCACCTGCGTCCTTTGGCCCAACCGAAGTAAACCCCCGCGTGCCAACGAATCAATCAGCAAGGAGGGACCGCACCGATTGGGGTCCCTTCTTGCTTCCCGCTTCGCGTTTAAAAAGCACTTAATCAAACCAGGTATGAAACGGATTTACCTCTTTTGGATTGGGTTCCTTGGCCTATTCCCCGTCACCAGCCACGGGCAGGAAGCCTTCGGTACGGTAGTGGGCACCGTAACCAATCCCCAGCAAGCGCCTCTGTCGGGGGTAACCGTGCAATTGGTGGCTATGGCGATGAAAGGAGTAACGGACGGGGCCGGAAAATTTGCTTTGGACAAGCTACCGGCTGGCCCGCAAAAGTTACTCTTTACGCACGTTGGCTTTCAGTCGGCGCAAGTCGAAGTGATCATTCAGGCCGCCCGGGCCACCCAGGTAGCCATCGTGCTTCTCCCCGTCGACTACCAGCTCGGGGAAGTGACGGTCAAGGGGAATCGTTCAACGGGAGAGATAACGCGGTTGCCCCCGGTTCACGCTGCGTACCTCACCACCGGCAAGAAAAACGAAGTGATTACGCTCGGCACCACCCACGCCAACGTGGCCGAAAAGACCGGAAGACAAATTTTTGCTAAAATACCGGGGGCGTTCGTCTACGACATGGACGGTTCGGGGAATCAGGTCAACGTGGCGACCCGCGGCCTGGATCCGCACCGCTCCTGGGAGTATAACGTTCGTCAGAACGGGGTAATGACCAACTCTGACCTGTACGGCTACCCGGCCAGCCACTACAGTCCCCCCCTGGAGTCAGTCGAGAAAATCGAATTGATTCGGGGGACGGCCTCGCTGCAATACGGTGCCCAGTTCGGGGGTATGCTGCATTACGTTACCAAAGGGGCCGACACGAGCAAAGCCTTCTCGTTGGAGAGCATCCATTCGGTTGGGTCGTACGGTTTACGGAGTTCGTACCACGCCGTGGGGGGTAAAATCGGTAGACTGCGCTATTACGCTTATTACTACCAACGCGGCTCGGAAGGCTACCGGGACCATAGCCAATCCAACGCCGGGGCCCAATTTATCCAGCTTGCCTACCAATTGAAGCCAGCCGTTTTGCTGAAGGCGGAACTGGGGCGGTCCGGGTACCGCTACCGGCTGCCGGGGCCTTTGACCGATTCCATGTTCCACCGGAATCCCCGGCAGTCTACCCGTTCCCGTAACCATTTCAGCCCCGACATTTACCTGCCCTCTCTCACGCTGGACTGGAAATTGAGTGCGCGTACCCGGCTGAGCTGGATCACTTCCGCCGTGTTGGGTACCCGGAAAAGCGTGCTGTTGGATGCCTTCGCGGATGTACCCGACCAGATGGATCCAGTAACCGGCGAGTACAAACCCCGGCAGGTAGACATTGACCGTTTCAACAGCTACACTTCCGAATTGCGCCTGTTATCGGAATACCGCGTCGGTCCTTTTCGCAGCACCGTTGCCGGCGGCCTGCAACTCCTGCGCAACCGCCTGCACCGGCAGCAGTTGGGAAAAGGCACCACCGGCTCGGATTTTGACCTGTCCCTGAGCGATGCCCATTGGGGCCGGGATTTGTGGTTTAACACCCGTAACCTGGCCTTGTTCGTGGAGAACGTGGTCTACCTGACACCCGCCCTTTCGCTGGCCCCGGGTTTGCGCTTCGAGTACGGCGAAACGCACCTGACCGGCGTTATTCGCTACTACGAGCCGGAAAACGTCCCCCGGCGCATCCGGCACCGCTTTCCGTTGTTGGGCATGAACCTGCAGTACAATTTCAACGCCCAAAACCGCTTCTACGCGGGCTGGTCGCAGGCCTACCGTCCGGTGCTTTTCAAAGACGTTATCCCGGGCTCCGTGCTGGAGCGGGTAGATCAAAACCTGCGGGATGCCTCCGGTTACAACGCCGAGATGGGCGTAAGCGGCCATTACCAACGTAGCATTCACTACGACATCAGCGTTTTTCACCTCCAATACAACCATCGCTTGGGCAACCTGGTACTGACGGATAGTACCAGCAAGGCCTACGTTTACAAAACCAACGTAGGCAACAGCCGTACCCGTGGGGTGGAGGTGTACCTGGAAGTTATACCCGTCCTCACCAACCGGCTGGCGGTTTCATTCTTTACGGCTACCGCGTACTTAGACGCCATCTACCAGAAGGGTTCCCGGGTAGTCGGCAACGAAAATTACGCAATCACTGGCAACCGGGTGGAGTCCGTGCCCCGGTGGATGAGTCGCAACGGCACCACGGTGAGGTACCGTGGTTGGAGCGCCACGCTGCAGTACAGCTACGTGGGCAAAACCTTCTCCGATGCCGCCAATACCGTGGCCCCTACCCCCAACGGGGCCAAGGGCCTGGTCCCCGCCTACGGAATCTGGGACCTGAACGCAACCCTTTTGGCTGGCAAGCACTACCAGATCAGAATGGGAATGAATAACCTGTTCAACCGGCAGTACTTCACCAAAAGACCCGCTTTTTACCCCGGTCCCGGCATTTGGCCTTCGGATGGCCGAAGTATGGTCGTGACGGTGGGCATTAAGCTATAAGGTGGGTGGTGGCTATTTTAGGCACCGGTAAAACGGGATGAAACCCAGCGCACCATCGCACGGTCAAATTCTCACAAAACCGGCTTGCATCCGGCCATGTCAGCCCGGTGATTACCGGACCACAAAAAACCCGTCCGATCGGGTAATCGGGCGGGTTCTTACTTTTTGTCCCGGTTGCCGTGCGCAACGGAACACCGAGCAAACAACGAATGACGGGTTAAAATGCTTGGCCGAACGTTACCAGACGCCCTTGCACACCCCTTGCCTTACTCTTTTTAGCCACCCGAATCACCTTCAATCACCTCAATCACAGTTCAGAGGTTACATAACGCCCTTGTACACCTCCTGCTCGGAAAACGGCTGATTGCGCAGCCGCTTGCCCGTGGCCTTGAAAATGGCGTTCGCCACTGCCGCGCCCGTCGGCGGCAGGGCTGGTTCGCCCAGGCCGGTCGGGTCGATGCCGTTGTCGACGAAGTGAAGGTCGATTTCCGGAATCTCATTGATGCGAATCAGGCGGTAGGTGTCGAAGTTGGTTTGTTCCGCTGCCCCGTCCCGGAAGGTCAGGTTGCCGTACATGGCGTGGCCCACCCCGTCCACAATGCCCCCCATCACCTGCTGACGGGCGCCGCTCTGGTTGACCACCACGCCGCAATCGGCAACGGCGTAGATCTTCTTCAGCACGGGTTTTCCTTTCACCATCAGCACTTCCCCCACCTGAGCCACGTACGAAGCGTGGGAAAAATACACGCTGAAGCCCTGGAAAATGCCCTTCTTCTTGCCCCAACCCGACTTCTCGGCCACCATCTCAATCACCTTTCTGGTGCGGTCGACGTCGTACTTGAGCTCGCCCACCGGGGCTTGCTTGGCCTTGTCGAGCAAATCCAGCCGAAACTGCACGGGGTCTTTGCCGGCGGCCTGGGCCACCTCGTCGAGGAATGACTGCTCGGCAAACGCCAGGAAGTTGGTGATGGGGGCCCGCCAGGGCCCGGTCGTGATGGGGGATTGGTGTTCGACGGAGTCGATCAGCAGGTGGTCGACGGCCCCGGACGGGAAATTGTTTTCCCGCGTCGGGTTGCCCGCGTTGATGCCGACGCCCCGCAGCTTGTAGCCGACCATATTTCCCCCCGCATCCAGCGCCGCCTCGAAACGGTAGCGGACGGCGGGGCGGTAGCTGCCACCGGTCATGTCGTCTTCCCGGGTCCAGATCACCTTCACCGGCGCCTTAACCAGGTTGGACACTTCCACCGCCTCCAGTACGTAGTCCGCCTTGAGCCGGCGACCAAAACCGCCGCCCATGCGGGTCAGTTCCAGGGTGATCGTGTCGGGCGAAATACCCAGCAGCTTGGCGGTTTCGGTACGGGCCAGTTCGGGGGTTTGCGTGGGACCCACCAGTTCAACGCCGTCGGGCCGGACGTGGGCAAAGAAGTTCATCGGCTCCAGGGGGCTGTGCGACAGGAACGGACACTGGTATTCTCCCTTGACCACCTTGGCTGCCGTGGCAAATGCCGCCGCCACGTCGCCGTCCTTCCGGCGAACGGTCGCCTCCGCACTGTTGAGTAAATTGGCGAACAGTTGGTCGTGGTCCGGCGTACTTTCGAGGTTGCCTTCTTTCTCGTACTCCACCTTCAAGGCTTCCCGCGCTTTCTTCACCTGCCAGGTAGACTTGCCCACCACGGCCACGTTGTTCTTAAAAGTAACCACGTCCACGATGCCCGCCATCGCCTTGGCCGCCGTGGCATCGACCGATTTGAACTTCATCCCGAACGCGGGCGGACGCTGAACCATGGCGAACAGCATGCCCTCCCGGTAGAAATCGAGGCCGAACAAGGGCTTGCCCGTGACGATGTTGCGGTTGTCGACGTTCTTGACCGAACTGCCGATCAGCCGGAAGTCTTTTATATCTTTGAGCTTCACTTCCGCGGGAACGGGAAGGCGGGCCGCTTCGGGGGCCAGTTCGCCGTACCCCAGTTTGCGCCCGGTTGCCGCGTGCGTGACCGTGCCCTTGTCGGTGGTGCATTCCGCGGCGGGAACGTTCCAGCGCTTGGCGGCGGCTTCAACCAGCATCTGGCGGGCCGTGGCACCGGCCTGGCGGAGGCGTTTCCAGGAGTGCGGAATGGCCCCGCTGCCCCCGGTCAACTGCCGCTCGTACTTCTGCTTGTCCAGCACGGCTTGCACCACTTTCACGCGCTTCCAGTCCACGTCCAGTTCCTCGGCCACGATCATCGGAAAGGCGGTTTTGATGCCCTGGCCAATTTCGGGATTGGGGGAGAAGATGGTAACGATGCCGTCGGGGGCAATGGAGAGGTAGCTGTTGAAATCCGTGTTTCCGGCGGCAAAGGCGGCCTCGCTCACCACGGTCGGCGTCGTGGCGCCGGCGCTGGTCCAGTTGAAGCCCAGCAGGAGGCCGCCGCCAGCCGTGGCCGCCAGTTTCAGAAAATTGCGTCGGCTTGAGTCGGGTAGGGTCGACATGGCTATTTGGTTTTGGTGGAGGCTATTTTCACGGCTTCGCGGATGCGGTGGTAGGTGCCACAGCGGCAGAGGTTGCCAACCATGGCCGCGTCAATTTCGCCGGCCGTCGGTTTCGGCTTTTGCTTGAGCAAAGCGGCCGCCGTCATGATCTGACCGGCCTGGCAGTAGCCGCACTGCGGCACGTCCACCGCTTCCCAGGCCAACTGAACCGGGTGGTCGCCGTTGGCCGACAGTCCTTCGATGGTGGTTACCTTGGCGGCGCCGATGGCGGAAACCGGCAACACGCAGGAGCGGGTCGCTTTGCCGTTGAGGTGCACCGTGCAGGCCCCGCACTGGGCGATTCCGCAGCCGTACTTGGTGCCGACCAACCCCAAGTGGTCGCGCAGTACCCACAGCAGGGGCGTATCCGGCTCCACGTCGGCCTGGTAACTCCGGCCATTGATTTGTAGTTTGAAAGCAGCCATTGGTCTGGGGTTTGGTTGATCAGGTGACAAGGTAGAAAATTGAACAATGCGTCGGTGCCGGAACGGGGAATATTTTAACGCAACGCCGGGGCAACCGGCGGTGTTGCCGGAATGAACCTTCTCGCGGACCATTGCCAGGCAGTCGTAAGTCACGGGTGGTAACCCAATCCATCACTCAGCACGCATAACCAAAGCAGGCAGCTAAAAGCCAATCGACACTTCCTGCTCAAACTATTTGATTGATCGTTTTTTGTCCCGCTTATGCCTTACGACTACTTACTTACTGACCACTTCCACAAGGTAGGTTTTGCGGATGCGGCCGGGTCCTTCCTCGCCGGTTCGTTTCTCGGAGAAGACCACCTTGGCGGTGCCGT
>JACMKY010000069.1 GCA_014379925.1 Cytophagales bacterium
CCGCGCGCGATACCGCTCTCCCGTACGACGACGTCCCAGTCTACCCGACGGGCGGCGTTCAAAAAAGCATCGAAGCCTTCGGTATGCGCTTCGATGAAGGAATGATCGAGCACCGCGCCGGGCTTGGCCTCCTCCAGCAACAACAGTTCGCCGATGATTCCTTTTAGCAGCGCGGTGTCGCCGTTGATTTTTACCGGCAAAAACAAATCCGTGAGCTTGGTGCCTTCGCCCAGGGTATTGAGTACTTCCTGCGGATTCCGGTAACGCAACAGACCCGCTTCGGGCAGCGGGTTGATGCTGATGATCCGGGCCCCCTTGCGCTTGGCGGTCTGCAGTGAAGTGAGCATGCGCGGGTGGTTGGTGCCCGGGTTCTGCCCGATGATCACGATGACGTCGGCGAGCGAAAAGTCTTCGAGGGTAACCGTTCCCTTGCCCAGCCCCAACGTAGTCGTCAGGGCGACGCCGCTGGATTCGTGGCACATGTTGGAGCAATCGGGCAGGTTGTTGGTGCCGTATTGCCGGGCAAAAAGCTGGAACAGGAAAGCGGCTTCGTTGCTGACTTTCCCGGAAGTGTAGAAAATGGCTTCTTTGGGGGATGCCAGCGCATTCAGTTCCCGCCCGATCAACGCGAAAGCGTCTTCCCAAGGGATGGGCGCGTAGTGGGAAGCGCCCTCGCGCAGCACCATCGGGTGGGTAAGCCGCCCCAGGGCGTTCAGTTCGTAGTCGGACCGGCGCGACAACTCCGCGACGCTGTGCCGGGCGAAAAGTTCCGGTTCGAGCCGTTTGGTGGTGGTCTCATCGGCCACGGCTTTGGCCCCGTTTTCGCAGAAGGGCGCCAAAGACCGGTGCCCGTCTTCGTCGGGCCAGGCGCAGCTCATGCAGTCGAACCCATCCTTTTGGTTGAGCTTGAGCAAGGCTTTCGAGCCGCGGACGATTCCCGCTTCGCCCCAGGCGTGCCGGAAAGTGGCGAGGATCGCCGGAATGCCCACCGCCACCCGCGAAACACTTCCCCGGCGCAGCCCCGTGAGGGTCTCCGGCGGCTGGGCCAGCGCGGTTGGGCGCTCCTTCGGGACGTTGGACGGGAGATCGGAAGTGCCTTCAGTCATGGGGGTGCGTAGGGTACGAGCCGGATCGGAACCATCCGTCCGGCGTTTTTCAACAATTTTTCGGGTGATTCGCCAACGGGTTGGGAAAGGCATCCGCGTTTTCTTCCGCCCGGCCGCCGTCCAGACACCGGAAGTCTTTTTCAACGAGCAGGTGCAACGTCGTTTGCTCATCGAGCCATTGCCGGCACTCAATGCCTACCCGCCCGGTATTCACCCATTCATCGGCCAAAGGCCCCGGAATTTGCAACCGAATCGTTCCGTTGCCAAAGGAAGCACAACACGTTCCGATGTCGGCGTTCCGTTCCAACGCGTAGGTCAGTCGGGTAGCCGGGTGCAGGCCGAAACTCACCGTCTCTTCCACGCGCCCGCTGGTGCCGAAGTGCTGAAGTTCGGTCTGCGTGAGCCGAAGCCGTACGCTGTTGCGCTGCATCCTGATTTTCATAGTACGTGATCGGGCAACCGGACCGACGGATTAGCCAGTCGTAAGGATAAAGTCGTAAGTCAGGAGTTTTGCAAAAGTCATGACTTTTGCAAAGCGTTATCAGTCAGTAGCTTGATTAAGTAGAATTCGATTTTTCCAACTGAGTATTTACTGTCCGTTGGGCGTTGGTTGACCCGTGATTCGTTCCTCACCCGAGTAGATGTTGTACCGGTAGTCGCGTACGAAACCCAGCAACGTCAGGCCGAACGCGCGGGCCGTCTCCACGGCCAGGCTGGAAGGTGCGCCGATGGCCGCCATCACCGGGATGCCCGCCACGGCGGCCTTCTGCACCAATTCAAAACTGGCCCTGCCACTCACCAGCAAGATGGCGTCCCGTAAGGGAATCATTCCCTGGCCGAGGGCAGCCCCGATCAGTTTGTCCACGGCGTTGTGGCGGCCCACGTCTTCCCGCAACAGCCGAAGCCGGCCGTTGACATCGAACCAGGCCGCCGCGTGCAGGCCCCCCGTGTGTTTAAATACGGCCTGCGCCTCCCGCAGACGGCCGGGCAAGGTATGGATGAGGTCGGCCTCCAGTCGGAAGGAATTTCCGGACAGGGAGGCGTCGCCCGTGGTTCGCACCGCCTCAATGGAGGTTTTTCCGCACACCCCGCAACTGGAGGCAGTGTAAAAATGCCTTTCGAGTCGTCGGAAGTCGATCCGTACGCCGGGAGCCAGTTCCACCCGCACCCCGTTTTCCGCGGGAGATTGCCTTCCCCCGTCCCGGCAGTACCGGATTTGCTGCACTTGCGCCAGGGATTGGATGATCCCCTCGGTAAAGAGGAATCCCAGGGCCAGTTCAAAGTCGTGGCCCGGCGTACGCATGGTAACGGAAATGGTTTTCTGTTCCCGGCCTTCCGTTGCCGGGCCGAACCCGAGCCGGATTTCCAGCGGTTCCTCCACGGCCAGCAGGTCGTCGGCTTGCGAGTGGTCGCCGCGGGAAACCTGCCGAATGTGAACGGGAGAAACACTGGGAGCCGCCATAACACCGGTAACTTTCAAATTTATCCGCCGGGGAATGCCCAGGGTCTATTTTTTCCGGACCAGGAACCGGCCCCGGTTATCGTTTTGGCTGCCATCTCCCCAACTGCCGTCCAGCGTATTCCCGTTCAGGGTTCCCAGAACCGAAAATGTTCCTCCGGTGGCATAGATGTAGGTGGCCCGGAAAGCAGTACCGGTCAGGTTCCAGGTTCCCTGGCCGGCCGGCGTGATGTCGGTAGTGTCGGTACTCACGCCGAAATCACCCCCGTCACGGACATAAAACTTGTATCCATTGCCCGCTGCCTGGTCCCGGAAGCCGTACTGCCCCACCCACGTACCGACGATGGCAGGCCCGGGGTCCTGGTCTTTTTTGCAAGCCGCCAGCCAGGAGGAACCAGCCAACAAGAAAAGACAGAAAAGAACTTTTTGCGTTGCTCTCATGAAGAATCGCTTGCGGGATCGCCCGGTGATGAAGCGACCGGTAACTTGCAACTTGCCAACTTGTAACGGGCAACCGGCCTAGCGGGACCCTTTTCGGGGAGCCGTTTTTTGAGCCGGGGCGTCTCCGGCCGGAACGGCCGAGGTGTGCTTGGTCATCGTCACCGGGTCCCAGTGCACCACTTCGTTGTTAAAATAGCTTTCGTTGCAGGCCAGTACCGGGGCGGCGGCCCGGAAACCGAAGACGGGGTCTTCGATGGTGCCCTGGCTACCCTTTCGCACTTGGTCGAAGAAATCGGCGAAGTGGTTCCGGTGGACATCTTCCTCCGCCGGCGCATCAAACCGGACCTCCTTGACCGGTTGGGCGATCCGGGTTTCGGGGGGCCACTGCGCGTCGTACTGTTTGATGTAGGCTTGCTGGGTTTCTTCCGGGAAGGTAAACAGGCTGTCGTAACCACCGTAGCCGGGGGCCTGGGTAAGTTTGTTTTTGGTCAACACCAAGCCGCCTTCCGTAAACCGGATTTCGCCTTCGCTGCCGATGATGCGGGTCGCATCGTTGATTTTACCCGCGTTGGCAAAATTCACCCGCAACACCATCTGAAAGGCGTTGTGCTGGTCGTTTTTGGGGTAGTCCATGATGCACGCCATCACGTCGGGCACGTCGCGGCCGTCTTTCCAGTAAGCCAGGTTACCCGACGAATACACCCGCGTCGGTCCCATTGATCCGGTCACGTAGTGAACCCCCGTAATGAGGTGGATGAACAAGTCGCCCGCTACGCCCGTGCCGTAGTCGCGGTAGTTGCGCCAGCGAAAGAACCGCTTGGCATCGAAGGGATGCTTGGGGGCATCGCCCAGGAACCGGTCCCAGTCGAGGGTCTGGGGTGAGGCATCGGGGGGAATCGAGTAATTCCAGGCGCCGATGGCGTTGAAGCGGTCGTTGGTGGATTCGATGAAGTTGATTTCGCCGATGTCCCCCGCCTGCACCAGTCGCTTGGCCTCCCTGAACGTGGCCCCACTGATGCGCTGGCTGCCGACCTGCATCGTCTTGCCCGATTTTTTCCAGGCGTCGATGACGGGTTTGCCTTCGTGGATGCGCTGCACCATCGGCTTCTCGCAATACACCGATTTCTTGGCGTTCAGGGCCGCGATGGTCGCCTGATCGTGCCAGTGATCGGGCGTGGCAATGATGACGGCATCGACGTCGGGGCGGGCCAGAATTTCGCGGAAGTCGCGGGTGGTGAATAAGCTGGGGTTGTTGAAGGCAATTTTGGCCTGTTGCAGCCGTCCGTCGTAGAGGTCGGCCACTGCTACCAATTCCACGTCGGGGTTGCGCAAGGCCGACTTGGTGTCAAAATTACCCTGGATTCCCAAGCCAATGGTAGCCAGGCGGATTTTGTCGTTGGGACTTACTTTTTTTAAATCACGCAGGATGTGGAAGGGTTTGGCAACGCCTTCCGTAGCCATCAGTGCCGAAGCGGCCGACAAGCTTTTGATGAAGTGGCGACGAGATGATTGCATAAGGTTTGGTTGGTGTTTAGGGGTTCGGGTCATTCATCAGCGAAACGGTTGCGGGGCTTGAAAGTGCGCTTTACCCGGTCCGGGTCCGCACCAGTGGCCACGGTCTGGCTGACCGGACACCAATATAGAAAAATTACGGCGCATTCCGGTAACCAAACCCGGTGAGTCGGATGATATTACGGAGGCGTTGCTGCCGTTTCCGGGGCGAATTCGGCGGTATGCTGGGCTGTCAGGGGGATCGAGCCGTGGGGGCCCGGTGGATGAGCTTAAAACGCGAACACCTCAATCATCCTTTTTCCGGGCGTACCCACGCGGGATAAGCAAAACAATCCCGTTAAAAACGGCGTGCGATGCAATTTTGAAGGTGACCGTTTGGCAAAGCGCGGAAACAGCCGATTGCCTACTCTGAACCATTCAGGGATACGATCGCCGGAGAAACCATTGATTTGGGTGTGGTTCGGATCGCGGAGGTATCGGTGAGGGCCCGCATGAAAGCGACGATCGCTTTCTTCTCCTCCCCACGCAGGTTCAGCGGCTCCGTCGGCAGGGTTTGGTTGGGGAGGTCCATTCCCAAACCTGCCCCGCCACCTTCGTTGTAGAAGTCAATCACCTCCTCCAGGGTGCGGTATACGCCGTTGTGCATGTAGGGGGCGGTAACCGCGGCGTTGCGAAGGGTAGGGGTTTTGAAGGCGTGCTTGAGTTGGGCAGTGGCGTGGATGGCGTAGCGGCCCGGGTCGTCGTCCAGTTGCTTGCCGTCCGCCTGGGCGGGTACGCCCAGCACTTCCGCTTCGGATTGGGTGAAGCCGGGAGGAACCGTGCCGTTGAACAGCGGCAGGAAGTGGCACGTACCGCACTTGGCTTTGCCCATGAACAGGTTGAAGCCCTTGATTTCCTCGGGCGTCAGGCGCGCGTGGTCACCCCGTACGTACTGGTCGAAGCGGGCGTTCAGCAAGACCAGCGACCGTACGTAGCTGGCCAGGGCGTTTTGAATGTACTTCGGACGGATGCTGTCACCCGCGCCCGGATACGCCTTCCGGAACAGGGTCCGGTACGCGGACTGGCCGCGCAATTCCCGGGCCGCTTCGATCAGGGAACCGTGCATCTCCTCCTTGTTCTCCACCACGTCCATCGCCTGGTGTTCCAGGGTGGTGGAGCGCAAGTCGTAGAACTGCCGGCTCTGCAGGGCCGCGTTGATCAGGGTGGGCGCATTCCGCCGGATGAACGTGCCCTTCACGAACGCCGCACTCTTGGGCAATCCGTCCGTAAAGGCTCTTTCGGGCCGGTGACACGTGGCGCAGGAACGGGCGTTGCCCGACGAGAGCACCGGGTCGTAAAAAAGCCGCTCTCCCAGCGCTACTTTTTCGGCACTGCCGTACGCGCTCGGGTCCGGTGCGTAGAAGTCCGCGTTGAAGGCATCCCGGTCGAAGAGGGTTTTTGCGTCCGCCCGCAGGGGCCTCCCTTCGGTGAAGGGTGCAATGCCCAACTCCGTTTGCAGGGCGAGCAGTTGGGTGGTCAGGGGGTTCGCGTAGTGCGTGATGAAGCGCATCCGGTCGAATGAATCGAACGCCGGGTTGCGGTTCAGGTAAGCGATTGCCTCCGCCAGCAACTGGTGGGCGCGCGCGTACGTGGGTTGCGACGGCACTTCCGGGGCGTATTCACGCAGGTAGTGCCGCAGGGACGCCAGCGAAGCGGCCGCCTCCGGCAAGGCACGCCGGGACAGCGGCGTATCGAATCCGCTTATTCCCAGGGAAATGATGCGAAATACTTGCAGCCGCGCTGCGTCGAACACGTGGGCATCGGTGAATTGGTTGGCCTGCCACAGCGTGCTGACCTGCCGCAGTTGCGCCCGGAGCTTCTTCACTTCCCGAACCAGATCCGCCCGCCCGGTGGGATCGAAAACCGGAAACAGGTATTCTTCAATTACCTGCAAGCCACCCGGTTCGTTGATCTCGTACTCGTAGGTCTCGATTTCGTCCAGCGGCGGTCCGTTTACGAACCGGCTGGCGGTGGGAAAAAAATACTCGGTTATGAATTCAATCTTTTTGTAGGCCAGCCGGCACCGGTAAAATATCCGCTGCAAGGAGTCGGTGGCGGTGCCGTGTTCGGCCATGGGCAATAGGACGGCTTCCACCAGGTAGCGCAGCGAATCCAGGTCCCGGACGACCGCGCTTTTCACGCGCTCCACCGGGGCCGGCTCCGGTGCGTTACAGCCGGTGCCGGCAATGCCCAGCCAAACGCCGACCACCACGAAATAGTTGAGCAGGGATGCTTTCATAGGGATGCAGCGGGTGTCGATTGGGCGGCCAGAGGGGTAAGGATAAGGATAAGGGTAAGGGTAAGGAATGTCGAACCGCGCGGCGGACCGAGATGAACAGGGAACGCCCAATGACGAAGGACAGAATTATTCTTTTACTTCGTCATTGGGCGTTCCTTGCGGTCCGCCGCTGCGGTTGGACATTCGACATTCAATCCTTCCTACGGAATTCCAAACGGCCCGGGCGGTTTGTTTCCGGGCAATTACCGGGGAATTCCCTTGACAACTACGGTCTGGCCGCCTTCCTGGTTGGTGATCAGGCCGCTGCCGTCGGGGTTGGCAAACTTGCTTTCCTGCCAGGTGTGCGGGTGAATGTTGATCAGGAACGTATCCGGAATCCGGACCAGATCGGAGATGTCGAGCATGGCCCCGTACTCCCAGGAACTGAGCAGGGCGCTGTTGACCGGGTTGTACTTGGCGTTGAAAGCCGGATCGTCGCGGCGGTGGTCCATGATGATCATCGGCTTGAGGGCCTTGGTGCCCATGGCGTACTGCCAGATGATGCCATCGTGTTTGTTCTCCCGGTAGAAAGAGTCGCCGTCCTCCTGGATGTACACGTAGTTGGTGGTCACGCAGATGTTGTCCGGATTGACGATGTTATTGCCGGGATCCCCGGCCCCGTCGGCAATGATGGACAGGGTGCCTTTGAACGGATTGTCGGCGTCGAGGTTGAGCTGGTAAACGCGGCCCCACATCGTCTTGCCTTCCACGGGGGTAAGCCGGTCCGCCTGGCTGACGCCCGTGGCCGTGAAATAAATCTCGCGGCCGTTGCCGTTGCCGCCCTTCCGGTAATCAACATCTTCCACGCGGGCAAACTGGATGGCGTTCTTGGCTACGGTCTGCGCCGCAATCTGGCTGCCGGTCAGGGTTTTGGCATCTTCGATCTCCACGAACTCCACCTCGTACGTACCACCGAGGTCCATGCTCGTTTCCACCGGATCCTGGTTGGTCCGCTTCAGGACGTACAGCTTGCCGTTTTCCAGGTCGCCCACCGCATCCGACACGTAGGCAACCAGCTGGCCGTTGCCGTCGTCTTCCCCGATGATGACGACCGTTTTGCCCGGAAAAGCGTCCTTGGGCAGTGGGACGGCGTTTTCCATACTGGCTCTGCCCAGGGCGGGCTTCACGCGGTTGACGTTGAAAGGATCGGCGGGGGCGAGCGGGTCAATGGCGTGCACCATGGATTCCGCGCCGCTTTCGCCGGCCGTCAAAAACGTAGGACCGAAGCCGTGCTCCTGCGGGGTGGCCAACGTGGCCGAGCAGAGGCGCCACAACCCACCGGCGGCATTGACGAGGTATTCGCCCTTGACGGGTTTCAGGGTTTCATCCAGGTAAACGCGGGAAACCGACCGGGCGATTTCGTGGTTGGTCACCAGCAGGAAGCCTTTTTTGTCGGGGCTCTCGAGCAGGGCGGCGCCGTCGGGCTGTCCCCCGTAGATGAACGCGGGGGATTGGTCCAACTGATCTTCCGAACCGATGAGGGTGGTGATCCGGAGGTTGTCGAAGCCGGGCAGGGTCTTTACCAGGGACGGCGTGACCGAACGATCCTTGAGTTCAACTTTCGGTTGCTTTTTCTTTTTCGGGAAAAGATCTTCGTACGGCAACTGGTCGCAGGCGGCCAGCACGGCGGTGGCCGCCATCACCGCCAGGATTTTTTGGTTCGAATAGCTCATACCGGTGAATGGTTAAGGGTTGATGGTTAAGGATTAATTTCTGTGGGCTGGCAACAAAGTTATTCGCCTCGTATTACCTGAACGTTACCATTGTTTTAAGCTTGCTGATCACGCGCCATCCGGAATGGTTTCATCGGCGGAGTGGTTAATAACCCAGTTTTTCCGAGATGCATCGATTGGAGAAAAAAAAATCCCTGGCTTCCGGGGCCAGGGATTCAATGCAACGTGGTGGCACCGCCAAACGGTTTACTGCACCTTGTTGAGGTGCCGGTTGAACATCGTCTCGTATTTCTTGGCCAGGTCAGTCCGGTTCTGGTTTTTGAAAGAAGTAGCCAACTGGTTCAGCACGTACAGGTTTCCCTGAATTTCGCGGCGATTGTTCGAATCGTTCTTGAGGTAGTAATCCAGGTTTTCGTTGGCCCGTTTCGCCATCAGTTCGGCCATGGCGAGCGCTTCCGGTTGGGCATTCACCTGCAACAGCGGCTCCACGAAACCGGCCTGAAATTCGTCGTAGGGCACGCTCTTGTCGGGAATGACCCGGAGGCAGTGCAGCAGAACGGCCTTGGCCCGGTCCTGCTTGTTTTCGTTGATCAGTTGCTCGGCCAGGCGCAGGAAACTCATCCGCACGTTGACGAACGAACGTTGACGGTAGTTCTCATCGTAGTACACCGCCGGATTGTCCACCTCCCGCCAGAACATTTTCTTCATCATGTTCTCGTACATCACGTCCGAGTTGACGAAGCCTTGCGCGGCCCCGGCTACCTTCAGGGGCAGCAGCCGGTACGCCAGTCCTTCGATCTGCATGAATTCCTTCAGGTTCAGGTAGCTGGAAGGGGCCAGCGTGGAGGAGAAGTAGATGGGACGCTTCCACTGGTTGGTCACCAGCATGTCGAGGATAATCAGGTCCGGCTTAAGCAGGTTTCCCCGGCTGATCTTCCACACCATCTGCGTGCTGAGCAGGGGTTGCAACTCCTTGGCCACAATGCCCAGCTTGAGCACCGCGGCCGTGTCCACCGGCAGGGCCAGCGTGGAGGAGGGCAGCGAGTTGATGGTTTCCCCGTTTTGCAGCGGCACCTTGATAACGGGGTTGTCTTCCCGCACCAGCTTGAGGTACTCCGTCAGGTTGATGCCGCTTTTCACGCTGGGATTTTCCACCAGGGGAATCTGGTCGTTTCGGCCCTCCAGGTACTGGCTCTGATCCAACGAAATGGGCAGGGGCTCCGACCGGTAAGTCCGGCGTTTCATCTGGTTGATGTACCAGGGCGTGCCGAGCAGGCTCAGGTTGCACACGCGCACGTCGGTGCGGAAGCCCTCCACTTCCTGTACGTACCAGAGCGGAAAGGTGTCGTTGTCGCCGCCGGTGAACAAGATGGCGTTGGGCGCGCAGGAGTTGAGCAGATTCTTGGCCGAATCCACCGAGTAGTAGCGCCCGGAGCGGTCGTGGTCATCCCAGCCCTGGGCGGCCATCACCCCCGGTACCAGCAGGCCAAGCAGCGTGGCCACGGCGGGTCGCAGGCGGTCGTTGCGGAGAATATTGGCCAGCAGTTCGCTCACTGCCAACACCCCCAGCCCGATCCAAAGGGCAAAGGCGTAGTACGAACCCACGTAGATGTAATCCCGTTCGCGCGGCTCCTGCGGCGGCGAATTGAGGTAGAGCACCAGGGCCATACCCGTCAGAAAAAACAGCAGGATCACCACCAGGAAGTCGCCCCGGTCCTTGCCGTAGTGGTAAAACAACCCCAGCAAGCCCAGAATGAAGGGCAGCATCAGGAAATTATTGCGCCCGTGGTTCCTGGCCATGCCATCCGGAACGCCCTTCTGAAACGTTTCCCAGGGTTTGAGCCAACCCGCCCCTTCGTTGTCGTTCTCCCGCCCGGCAAAATTCCACATGAAATACCGCCCGTACATGTGCCCCAGTTGGTAGGTGAACAGGAACCGGAGGTTGTCTCCCATCGTGGGCTTTTCCCCTTCGCTCATGCCCAGCCGCTCGCGGTAGAGTTCGGGGTGGTTGTCCTGGCGGCTGTGCATCCGGGGCAGCAGCATCTTGCGCGCCTGCGGGTCGTAGGTCGGCGTGGATTTGTAATCGTACACTTCGTAGCGGTCCTTGCCCTTCCGGTAGATCGCTTCGCCGCGTTCGTAGCCCACCACTTCCGCCGTGTAATCGTACCCCACCAGCAGCGGGCGGTCACCGTACTGCTCACGTTTCAGGTAGGAGACGAAGCTGATGATGTCCTTGGGATCGTTTTCGTTGATGGGCGGGTTGAAGTTGGCCCGCACCAGCACCAGCGCGTAGGAGCAGTAGCCGATCAGGATGAAGGTCAGCGAAAGCATCACCGTGTTGAAAAGGACGTTTTGCTGGCGGATGGAGCGCTGAAGACCAAAAATCAAGGCGCCCAGAAACAGGATCAGGAAGACGGCGATGCCCGATCCGAAGGGCAGGCCCAGCGTGTTGACGAAAAAGATCTCGAAGGTACCGGCCAGGGAAGGCAAGCCCGGGATGATGAAGTTGTTGATCAGCACCAGGATGAAGC
>JACMKY010000547.1 GCA_014379925.1 Cytophagales bacterium
GTTGCAGCGTGGGCGTTCCGTTCACGGCGCTTTGAATGATGACCTGCTGCGGAATGGGGAAGTACCCATCGACGGATTACGATGGCCCGCGGGTCCCGGGTTATGGCAATGTCAAACGTTTCCGACAGGGTAACCAGCACGTGATCCAGGTTTCTGGCTTCGAAGGAGGCCGTCACTTTCAAGTTGGCCAGGGCCGTATCCCGGAAAACCACCGGGTAACCGTAGTCCTGCTGGCGGATCTGCTTCGGAAACAGTACGCTGCCCGGGAAAAACCCGTTCGGTAGCGGATCGATGGTATCCGCAGCCAACAATACATCAACAATCCGGCAGCGGACCAACAGAAAGGGCTACTTCGCCTGAACGATTTGAACGTTGCGCACCTTTGCCTCCTCAATCTGGTCCGGACTGTGGGAACAGATGAACAGCCCAACCATCACTTCTCCGGTCAGGTTGGCCATTTCGTGCGCGCCAACCGACTGCAAATCCCCTCCCCGCCTGGCTACCCGCATGGTGTAGGCATTGCCTTTCCGCTCCAGTTGCACCGTCTGAACGTTCTTTTCCGGACTGAAAATCTCGTCTTCCGGATCGCGCATGGCGGCTCCTTTCGCCACGCGCCACTGCAGCACCGTCAAGCCGTCGCCGTGCACCACGGCACTCAAATGGGAGGCATCGTCGTCCAACGACTCCCGCACCATCCAGCCCACTTTCCGGTGGGGATCGGCGCCGGTGCCGACAAATTCGAAGTCGGCCGTGAGGGTAAAATCACCGCGGATGTTTTTGAACAGGTACTGGAATTCGTCGCGCGCAAACCAGATGTTGTAACCCGCCCCCTTCAAGGTGTAGGTTTTTGCCCGCTTGTCGAACTGGGATGATCCGGCCATTTTCGGACGACCAACGTCGAGACTTTGCCGAAAAGTCCCGATTTTTTTGGCGGGGGCGAAACCAACCAACAGGCCGATCGCCAGTATACCGGTTGAAAGTGCTTTCATGGCAACGAAGTAAGGGTTGAAAATTAAGAATCGGTTTACAATCCGTCGGGCTAGAAAATGAACAGTTTCTTCCGCCGGTAGAGCCTGGGCAAGTCGGTTTCAAAGAGGGTGTAAGGGTGTTGGTAAAACTGCATAAAGTCGGGCACGCTGGCCTGCCCCGGATAAGGGGCGTAGTAATGGGTGGCACTGCGCGCGTCATTGCGCCAGACCAGCACGTAGGCCAGTTTCATTTTTTCCGCTTTCAACGCCTTCAGCAACGTGTTGGTCCACCAGGTCGTGTCGGGAATCGACTCCAGGCCGGTTTCGGTGAAGGCCGCCAGTTTACCGGCTTTTTGGGCGTAGTCGGAGACAATCTTGAGTTTAGCGATCCCGGCCGGGAGGTCATAGCGGCCGTTGCGCCCAAAATCTGCGTAGTTATCCACGCCCAGCATATCCACCCACGCGTCGCCCGGGTAGCGGTCCAGGTACTCGGCTTCCGTTTTATACAGACAATCCGGCGAAAAGGTGTAGATGAAGTTGTGCACCCGCAAACTGTCGCGCAGGTAGGAAACCGTGAAGCGCCAGAGTGAAATAAAATCTTCCCGCTGGCAATGGGGCTTGCCCCACCAAAACCAGCCCCCGTCCAACTCGTGATACGGGCGAAACAGCACGGGAACCAGCTTGCCATCCTTCCCCTTGACCGAGTTGGCCAAACTAGCCACCGTTTGCAGAATGGCTTTGTAGGTCGCGTGGTGCGAGCCGCCCGGCAGGAGGTTGGGTACCGCCGGTGCCGAAAGGGAGTCTTTCCAGTAAAAACCCGTCTGGGGCGTTACCGGATTGGAAAAATGCCAGGCTACGGTGGTCACGCCGCCCCGGTCGTAGGTGTCGGCAATCTGTCGGCGCAGCGACTCCTTGTTTCTTTCGATCGCCTCCGGTGATCGCCCCGACAAACCACTGAAATCGATGCCGACGACGGCGGGGTGCGATCCGCTCACGGACTTCACGTCCGAACGATCGGGCGCATCCCGCCAACCGTGGCCGTACTCGGTGGCGTGTTGATGACCAAAGAGAATGTGCTTGCGGGCGATTTTGCGCAGATTGTGATACAGCGCTTTGGTTTCCCGGGTGGCTTGGGGGTCAATTAAATGCGGCCGGGGTGTCGGGTATTTGGCGTCAACCACCGGCAGACCCACCAGCCGCAGCAACACAACGAATGAAAAACCGGTATTCATGGGGCGAGTGAGGATAAAATCAAGTGATTGGCCGCAAAACCGTTGACCGTAGCGGCTCAGTAAAGAGAACCCCGGCGGGTGAGCGCCGGCGTGCGCTCTGTATAGTATCGGCAAAACGCGGAAAATATCCCTCCGCGTCACCGCTTTTTGTAACATTTTTGACCTGAATAGCGCGTTGGCGCAACCATTGAAAGATGCCCGCTAACCAAACGCCCGCTTTGATGGCCCGAATCCCGTCCTCCACGGGCTCACTTCAACAACAGGACCACGGGCATCAAGATGAATTTTTGCAGCTTTTCGA
>JACMKY010000070.1 GCA_014379925.1 Cytophagales bacterium
AGTACGAGGTAGGAGGTAAGAGGTAGGATGACACTTTTAACTTCCTACCTCGTACTTCCTGCTTCTCATTTTCCGCAATCAAGAGGCGATTTTCTCCTTCAGTTCCGTCAGCTGGTCCACCAGTTTCATCGTGTGCTGGTAGCCGATGTCGAAAATTTCGCGGCCTTTGGCCAGGTCGAAGGTGGCGAAGCGCCGGAGGTCGCCCGGTTCGATGAACAAGTCGCACCGCTTTACGCGCTCCTTCACGTTGTAATGCACGGCCAGCAGCAGGCTGCGTTCCATCACCGCTCGCACGGAGGTAAGTTTCTGCTGGGTGTCGTAGGGGTTGGTGTGGACGCCGATGATGAAATCGCAGGTATCGAGCAGCGGTTCCACCGGCAGGTTGTTGAGGATGCCCCCGTCCACGTAGGTATTGCCGTTGAACCGGACCGGCTCGAACAAGACCGGAATGCAACTCGACGCCTGGAGGGGTTTGATGAGTTCGCCCCGCGAGAAATACACCGTTTCGCCCAGGTTGAGGTTGGTGGCCGACACGATCAACGGAATGTTCAGCTTCTCGAATTCATTGCCGGTCAAGTATTTCAGGTAAAGCTCGTCCGTGCGTTCCATTTTCAGGATGCCTACCCGGCTCATGGCCGGCCGCAGAAACCGGAACATGTTGGTGGAAATGATAATTTCCAGCACCTCGTCGGGGTGATAACCGGCCGCGTACAGGGCGCCGGCAATGGCACCGGCACTCACGCCCGAGATCATCGCCGGCTGGATGCCCTGCTCCAGCAGGGCCTTCAGTACGCCCAAATGCGCAATCCCGCGGGCCCCGCCACCCGATAAAGCAAGTCCGATCTTCATTAGAGTTTATGAGTTTATGAGTGAGGGCGTTTATGAGTCAATGACAATGAGTTTATGAGTGGAGAATATTCACACCTTGCTCCTCACTCATAAACTTTATACTCATCAACTCATAAACTCCCTCAATTTCCCCTTCCACGCGATGCGCACGCCTTTTTCGGTCCGTTCCACCGTCGCGCATTCGTACACGGGATCGTGTTCAAACACCAGCAGGTACCCTTCGTCGGCTGCTTCGTTGAGCAAGGCCGCTTTTTCCTCCATCGTGCGGAGTGGCCGCACGTCGTAGCCCATTACGTAGGGCAGGGGAACGTGCGCCGCCGAAGGAATCAGGTCGGCCAGGTACACGAGCGTTTTGTCGCGGTAACGAAACTGGGGCAACATCATTTTCTCGGTGTGCCCGTCCACCAGCCGCGTCGTCCAGCCGTCGAAGGGCGCGGTACCGTCCACGGGCAAGAAACCCAGGTGGCCGCTTTCGAGAATGGGGAGGATATTTTCCTGCCGGAAACTGGCTTTCTCGCGGGCATTCGGGTTCGTGGCCCAGTCCCAGTGCGCCACGTTGGACCAGTACGTCGCCCTGGGGAAAACCAGGTCGAGCGAACCGGCGGCACCGCGTTTCACCGCCCCCCCGCAGTGGTCGAAGTGCAGGTGGGTGAGCCACACGTCGGTTACGTCTTCGAAAGAAAAACCGGCCTCACGGATCGAATCCAGCAGGTTGGCTTCGCCGTGCGGGTGGTAGTGGCCGAAGAACCGGGCGTCCTGTTTGTTGCCCATCCCGGTATCCACGAGCAGCAGGCGGTTGCCGTCTTCGACGAGCAGGCAACGCATGGCCCAGGTGCAGAGATTATTTTCGTCGGCAGGGTTGAGCGGATGCCAGAGGGTTTTGGGTACCACGCCAAACATGGCTCCCCCGTCGAGCTTGAAGTATCCGGTGTCGATCACGTGTACCTGCATGCGGGAATTGGGAAGTTGGATGGTGGCGGAAGGAAAGGGAGTAGTTGACCAACGGGCCGATTCTCCCGTAAATGTTCGAGGGCAAAAGTACGGAGACGGGCGGGAAGGAAAAAACGAAAAAACGGAAGCCCAAAAGATGTTGGCTGGGGTAGGCGACAAAGAATGGATTATTGTTTAAAATTGTCGCAACAAAGCCGCCATTCGATCGGATCGCGTAGATCGGATCGCGAAAAGAATCACTTCAGTTTGATCCACCCTAAATCAATCCACCATGAAATTCGGCATCAACACTTTTCTGTTCACCTCCCCCTTTACCAACGACAGCATTGCCTTGTTCCCCAAATTCCGGGAATGGGGATTTGATTCGGTCGAGATAGCCCTGGAGGAGGCCGCTCACATCGACCCGGCAACCGTAAAAAAAGCACTGGATGAAAACGGGCTGACGTGCGGTTCGATCTGCGCCGCCCTGGGGCCGGGACGCGATTTGCGGGGTTCGGAGCAAGAACAGAATGCCGCTCTGGCCTACATGAAAAGTGTGTTGGACGTAATGCCGCAGTTGGGTTGCCCCATCCTGATTGGTCCGCTCTACTCTTCGGTGGGCCGGGCCGAAGCCGTGGAGGAAGCGGATTACAACCGCCAGTGGGATACGGTGGTGGCGCACCTGAAGCACTTGTCGGACTACGCCGGGCAATTGGGATTGAAGCTCGCCATTGAGCCGCTGAACCGGTACGAAACGGATTTCATCAACATCGGTGCCCAGGCACTGCGGATGATTGACGACGTGGATTCCGACGCGCTCTTGCTGCACCTCGATTCTTACCACATGAACATTGAGGAAAAAGACCCGGCGCGGGCCATCCTGAACGCGGGTGCCAAGCTGGGTCATTTCCACGCCTGCGGGTCCGACCGCGGTACGCCCGGGGGCGATCAGACCAATTGGGAAAAGATCAGCTCGGCGCTCAGGCAAATCAACTACGCGGGCAACGTGGTGATTGAATCGTTTACCAAAGACGTGAAGGTGATTGCCAAAGCCGCGTCCATCTGGCGTCAGTTCGAACCTTCGCAGGAAGACATCGCCATCAAAGGCCTGCAATTCCTGCGGTCCCGACTGGGGTAAAACAGCACCCGACTTTCCCCCTCCCCTGATGTAACAGCATCCGACTTTCTCCCTCCCCTGATGTAGGGGAGGGGCAGGATCCCACTTTCATGAACACCATCGGCAACTTGCTCTGGATTATTCTGGGCGGCGGTATTTTCCTGTTTCTGGAATACCTGGTGGGCGGCGTGCTGCTTTGCCTCACCATCATTGGCATTCCTTTCGGTTTGCAGTGCTTCAAGCTCGCTTTCGTCGCCCTGCTGCCGTTCGGCAAAGAAATTGTGGACCGGGAGAGCACCTCCGGCTGCCTTTCCCTGGTGATGAACGTCCTCTGGATTTTGTTCGGGGGCATCTGGATCGCCCTTACCCACCTGGTCTTTGCCGTGCTGTGCGCCATTACCATCATCGGCATCCCTTTCGCGGGGCAGCACCTCAAACTACTGTCCCTGAGTTTTACCCCTTTCGGCAAGGAAGTGCGCGGATGAGCCCGGGTGCTTCCAGTTGAAACCAACGCTGTGATTATGAGAACCCTCGTTTGCACCGGTCCGGGAAGCCTGACGTACCGCCGGGGAGAAAAACCGGCGTTGGAGAAAGGAAATACCCTCCTTAGGATCCGGCGCGTTGGGGTTTGCGGCACTGACCTGCACGCTTTCGAAGGAACCCAGCCCTACTTCAGCTATCCCCGCATTCTGGGTCACGAAGTGGCGGGCGAAGTGGTTGAATGCGACGACGCGCCCGGTTTTTCGGCCGGCGAAACCGTCACGTTCATTCCCTATTTCAACTGCGGGACGTGCCTCGCTTGTCGCTCGGGCAAGCCGAACTGCTGCGTCCGCGTTCAGGTGTGCGGGGTGCACATCGACGGGGGCCTGGTGGAGTATTTGTCGGTTCCTTCCGGTTCGCTGGTGCACGGGGAGGGCTTGGGCGTGGATGCCCTGGCCCTGGTGGAACCCCTGGCCATCGGTGCCCACGGCATCGGACGCGCCGACGTGAAAAGCGGGGAGTTCGTGCTGGTAGTGGGCGCCGGCCCCATCGGGTTGGGCGTAATGGAATTTGCCCGCATTGCCGGTGCCCAGGTGATTGCCGTGGATATCAACGAAGCGCGCCTGGCCTTTTGCCGCGATAAGTTGCGCGTGTCGCATACGGTGAACGCCCTCGCCACCGACGTAGCCGAGCAACTGCGGGCAATCACCCACGGCGACATGCCGACGGTGGTCATCGATGCCACCGGCAGTTTAAAGGCCATCAACAATGCCTTCCAGTACCTGGCCCACGGGGGCCGGTACGTGCTGGTCGGCTTGCAGAAAGGGGACGTCTGCTTCAGCCACCCGGAATTTCACAAGCGGGAAGCTACGCTGATGAGCAGCCGGAACGCCACCCGGCAGGACTTTGCGCGCGTGATCGACGCCGTGAAAAACGGCCTGGTTGATCCAACCCACTACATCACCCACCGGGTCGCCTTCGATGGGGTGAAGGACCAGTTCGAAAGCTGGCTGACGCCGGCCAGCGGCGTCATTAAAGCGATGGTGGAGATGGGGTAATTCAGCGGGCACCCTTCACTTCGTATCCTTTTTGAACGTATACCGGAGGGAAAGATTACCCGTGTAAC
>JACMKY010000548.1 GCA_014379925.1 Cytophagales bacterium
AGACTTACCGTTCCTGCCGCGGGCTTCATCGTCTTCGAATAGGGGAACCGGCTCCGAACCGCTGAATTGCACTTACCACCGTCCCCGCCATCAAACGGCCAACTGGCCCAGACGTCGCCCCTCAGTTGTTGGAGCATTGCCGCTGATTGGCCTACCTGCCCTTGTCCCAACTCTACCACCGAGGTGGGCAGACAGTGGCTGACGGCCTCACCCATCACCTCCCGGATTTTCTATTCGGGTTGTTGATCGATCGCGGCAAATTCGATCTTTACTTCCATCAGGTCGGCAGTGACAACCCCAGCCCTGACTGGGCTGCCTTCGCAATCGGTCGGCACGGGCCGCCCCGCGCCGAAGCGGCTCCCAAAGGAAATAGGTTTTCGCAATCGATCCTTGTTCGCAAGGACCGATATGAGCCAGGTACCCAACACCAGGCGCGAACAAGAGATAGCCCCGACCGCAATGCCAAAGCCAGAGAGTGCCGGCTACGCCAGACCGGGCAAGAAGGACCCGGTTCCAAGCCATATTTGTCTTCTGGAATAACCCGTTGTGGTTACTTTTACGCGAAGGAAACTTTTACAGCGACACAATAGTTAACAGCGTTATAAAGTATATCAGCATTAACAATGGGTATTCTTGAGCGCCGGCTGCGGCAGAAAGCAGAAGTCAGAACCAGCATTCTGCAGGCAGCTTGGCAATTGGTTCTCGATGAGGGCTGGCCCGCCCTGTCGATTCGTAAGATCGCCGATGCCATTGAGTATAGCGTACCGGTAATTTATAGCCATTTTGAGAACAAGGACGCTATTCTACTGGAATTCACGCGAGATGGCTTCCGGTTGTTGACCGAGGCGGTTATCCGCCAGCGGGATAGTGAGCAACGGGCCAGTCAGCAATTAGAGGCCATCGCGCAGGGGTATTGGCACTTCGCTTTTGCCAACGAAGCGTACTATCAACTCATGTTCGGACTGGGCATTCCGCCCTGCGACAAGGTTAATCAGGTGGCCGAAATGAAGCAGTTTTCGGATGTACTCATCTCGGTTATCCGGGAAGCGATTGTCACCAGCAAACAGCCTCACGCCGACGGTTTTTTAAAATTTCACACCTACTGGTCAATCCTGCACGGATTGGTTTCAATCCAGATGATTGATCGGAAAGAAACCGGTGCCCACCGGGGCGAATTGGTTCTGCAGGACGCAATCAGTGGATTCATCAAAACCTTGAACGGATAATTTTTTTGTCCTGCTCCTAGCACTGTTAGTTTCGATGTCATCGCTAAACCGCATTTTTTAACCAATCAGCCCGTGTTAAACGCAACAAAAATCCACCAGGCAGAATACGCACCGATCAGTGATCTGGTCACGTACCGGGTGCTTCCCACGTCTTCGGTCGGTCGGATCGACCCTTTTTTACTCCTCAATCACCACGGCCCGCAGGTATACAAGCCCAATAATGGGGGCCTTCCTTTCGGGCCACATCCCCACCGGGGAATGGAAACCGTTACCTTCATCCTCAACGGCGATGTTTCGCACAAGGACAGCGGCGGTCACGAAAGCGTCGTAACGGCGGGCGGGGTCCAATGGATGACGGCCGGGCGGGGTCTGATTCACGCCGAAACCTCTTCGGATGACTTCAAAAAAAACGGTGGTGAGCTGGAAATTTTGCAGCTTTGGCTCAACCTGCCCGCCCGGCTGAAAATGACGGCTCCTTTTTACGAAGGGCGGCAACGCGAAGCCATTCCACGCCTGACGCTGGACGAAGGCAAGGTCACCGTTGACCTGATTGCCGGTGACTGGGACGGCCACCGGGCCGCCTTTGGGTCAGAAATTGGCGTTCACCTGAACACAATTCACGTCAAAGCCGGGGGCAAGCTGACGCTCAACATTCCGCCGGATCACCACATTTTCTTCTACGTTATCCGGGGTAAACTAAGTGCCAACGGCACGGATGTCGATGCCCGGAAGTTGGCCGAATTCAGCCCGGACGGCGGTGCGTTAACCATCGCGTCCGACACCGACAGCCTGCTGTTGCTGGGCCACGCCAAGCCGCTGGACGAGCCAGTGGTTGCTCAAGGCCCGTTTGTGATGAACACGCAGCAGGAAATAACGGAAGCGTACGACGATTACCGCCGGGGAAAATTCGGTACCTGGAATCAGTAAATCATTTAATCAAACCAGTCAATTCAATTAACTTCAATTAATTTCAACCAATTTCAATCAACCCACACCATGGCAACTACCAAATGGGTCGTAGACCCGATGCACTCCGAAGTACAGTTCAAGATAAAACACCTGGTCATCTCGACCGTAACGGGTACGTTCCGCAACTTTGAGGGCGGAGCCACCACGGAACACGACGACTTCGACGCCGCCGAAGTCCACTTTTCCATGGACGTGGCCAGCGTTGATACCAATCAGGAAATGCGGGATACGCACCTGAAATCGGCTGACTTTTTCGATGCCGACAACCACCCGAAAATTGCCTTCAAATCGACTTCATTCAAGAAAATCGACGGGGACGAATACGAGATGACGGGCGATCTGACCATGAAAGGCGTTACCAAACCCGTCACGCTGAAAGCGGAGTACGGGGGCACGGCCAAGGATGCCTACGGCAATCAAAAGTTTGGCTTTGAGGTGACCGGGAAGGTTAACCGCAAGGAATTCGGCCTGATCTACAACGCCCTCACCGAAACGGGTGGTCTGGCCCTGGGGGAGGACATCAAGCTGACTGCCAACATCCAGTTGACCAAATCCGCTTGACCTGACCACCAAGCAAGAAGGACGTTGAAATCCGGAGCGACGTCAGGGGTCGCTTCTGCTGCATTGGTGAGCGGAATTTTGAGCGCGTCCTTGGTTGGTCGGCGCACCCAAACCAGGTAAAGATTGCCGGGAGAAGCCTTCGGTTTCTCCCGGCAATGAAGACGAAACCGGACAAAACAATCAATCCGTACTTGGCCGGTGTGGTTAGGTTGTTCAAGCCAGTTGTCACTTTACGGCATCCGTTCACGGACTACGTAGTCCGTGGACGGGCTAACCGGTGAATTCAGCAAGTCAGGCCTTAAGGGCTCCCCGGCACATCCGCTCGTCAGGACAGCGCTTGGGGCTGAGGAGAAGAACCGACGGGCCTCGAGTGGTCTTGCGGCAGGGCCACGAACTCGGCGTTGTCGTTGGGCGGCAACGGAATACGGCCCGCTTGCCAGTCCGCTTTGGCCTGCTCAATCCGCTCCCGCCGGGAAGAAACAAAATTCCACCAGATGAACCGTTCCCCCAGCGGTTCGCCCCCCAGCAGCATGAGGGTACAGGTTTCTTTGGCCATCAGCCCGGGATCGACACCCTTGGTAAAGACCAGCAGTTGACCCACCCCGTAGGTATGGCCGTTCACTTCCACGCTACCCTTGGCTACGTAAGCGCCCCGCTCGGCGTAGCCCGCCGGCAAGCCGAAGCGGGTGCCGGCTTGCAGGACAACGTGCGCGTAAAACAAGGGTGAATGCGTTTTGACTTCATTCGCCAAACCAAACGCCGCTCCCGCAATCAACCGCAGCCAAACCCCGGCATCGGTAAAGACGGGCAGTTCCCGGGGTTGGTAATTGTTGAAGGTGGGGGCATTTTCCTCAGCGGTTTCCGGCAGGGCAACCCAGGTCTGAATCATCTCCAGCGAGCCGTTGGCCAACATTGCCGGGTCCTCGAACCGCTCCGAGTGCGCAATGCCCCGACCGGCCGTCATCCAGTTCACTTCCCCGGGTCGGATGATCTGCTGCACCCCCAAACTATCGCGGTGGGTGACCTGCCCATCGAAGAGGTAACTCACCGTCGATAAACCGATGTGGGGGTGGGGCAAGACATCCAGGTTGGTCAGTTGGCTTGGCCCCGTACTGATCGGACCGGCGTGGTCCATGAAGATGAAAGGCCCCAGCATGCGTCGCAGCCGGTAGGGCAGAATCCGCCTTACGTCGAATCCATTGCCCAACGAAGCGGGTCGGGCGTCAATAACCAGGTCTAATACTAAAATGAATTCATTACTGCGTAGTTAAAAAAGGGAAGAGGGTGATATGGATCACTATGCTGGGATTCCTCCAGTACTTGATGAGTACTTGCTCAAGGCGCTGCTCCACTTCGGCAAGGGTGTCAAAAACCCGGCACTTGAGCTCTTTGCGGAGTTCTTTGAAGAAGCGCTCCACCGGATTGAGTTCTGGAGAGGCCGTCGGCAGGAAGACCAATGTCAAGTCCGCTTCTGGTTTGGCCGCTCGATGAGAAGAGGCTTTATCGAGCAAAAGCGTAATGGGTCGTTGGGTGTGCTCCAGGAGTTGTTGGCTGAAAAGCTGGAAACACTCCTTGGTCATATTGGGCAAGAGAACGGCCAGCAAGTCCCCGTTATAAGGGCAGATGGCCGTGAAGAGGTGACCGAACTGATAGCCGATCCGCACCGGGCAACTGGGACGTTCCCCCAAAGGCATCCACCGGCGGCCTACTTCGGTACGGGTGCCGTAGCGAAGCTCGTCTTGAAAGTAGATGTCCTCCGGTGGGATGGCGTTCATCAGGGTGGCGAAGTTTTTTTAAAAGCGTCTGCCCCAGCTTCATCTTTGCGGGTGTTGCTGGGACGACCGGTTTTGAGCTTAATGCGCATTCGCCGGAAGAGCTTACTGATGCCGCTCTGATCATAGTGGACCTCCCAATTGGTGGCTATCCAATCGGCCACTTGTTGCTGAGTAAGGGGTGTGGTGGCATCCCGCAGAAAGGCTTGTAAACGAATCAGTTGGCAGTAACTCAGCTTGCCTACGCTGCCTTGGTAGTTGGACCGCAGCAAAAGCGGGAGTCCAGCTTTGCGGTAACGCGACCAGATGCTTTGGCTTTGGCGGGCCTTCAGGCCGATGCGTTCGCCGGCCGCTCGCTGGGTCAAACTACTGCCTTCCTTCAGGTAGCGCAGGAAGCGCACATAATCCCGCTGGCGGGCTTGGTGTTGACTACGTTCTAACTCGGTCAGCTCGCTGACTGTCTCGGAGATGAGGGTCGGATAGGTGATTGCTTTGGCGCTCATCGGATCAATATACGCACTTATGATTTCATATTAGTATAATGATCAGCCTGTGGAGCTTAGTTTGAAGTG
>JACMKY010000549.1 GCA_014379925.1 Cytophagales bacterium
CAAAATTTAATTTTGAATTATTTAATTTAAACCATTATCATTGTAACGTAAGATTCAATTCATTATCGCCTGCCACTTCATCAAATTAAAACCAGTACGTATCCCTCGTGTTGACTTGGTTTATTGATTATTCGCAGTTATTGCCTACTTCATCAACCTAACCTCCCTTTCTTTACCGCTTTTTTGCCTACTTAGGACAAGCGCAAGCCTGATCTGTTTAGGCAAAGCTACCCAAGCTAGTCAAAGCTACCCAAGCGTCGTGGTGACTTTCCCGGCGTGTTTACCGCTTTTCGACCGGGTGGTAGGCATCAGCGGGTTGTCCGAAAATCCATCCATCGGCGTTCGGGAGGACTTCGCAAGCACGGGTATCTCCGGTGCGGGCCGTTTGACGGGGATTCACTCGTTGCGCTGAACGCATTCCAGTACCCATCGGGTGACATTTTTCTTTTTGATTCAATCGCTTAGCAACCTCAATCATTCGTCCATTTTCACCTAAACCACGCCAGTCAATGAAGAAAATTCTTACAATCAGTGCTTTGCTGCTGCTTGGATGGGCAAACGAAGGACTCGCCCAATCGAGAACCGTATCGGGCAAGGTCGTTACCGAGGAAGATGGCTCACTTTTACCGGGCGTAAACGTAGTGCTGAAAGGCTCTACCAACGGTACTACGACGAATGGAAGCGGGAATTACACCATTACGGTACCTACCGAAGGGGGAACCTTGATTTTTTCGTTCATTGGCCTGATCCCGCAGGAGATTCAGATTGGCAGCCAAAGCCAGATCGATGTGAAGATGGCCAGTGACACGAAACAGCTCTCGGAAGTGGTCGTAACCGCGCTGGGGTTCAAGGAATCGGCGGACAAGCTAGGTTCCACTGCTTCCAAAATTGCCGCGGTGGACATTACCCGGTCCGGCGAAACGGGCGTGCTCAACGGGATGGCGGGCCGCGCGGCCGGCGTGCAGATCAACCGTTCGGCCGGTGACCCCGGAGCCGGTTCTACCATCCAGATCCGGGGGCAAAACACCATTACCGGATCCAATCAACCGCTGGTGATCGTGGATGGTATCCCCGTGAGCAACTCTTCACTGGGGAACGGCGTGGCGGGCGTAACGCAGCAATCCCGCCTGAATGACCTCAATCCGGAGGACATTGCCAGTATGCAGGTCCTAAAAGGGGCCTCAGCGGCGGCACTGTGGGGTTCCCGGGCGGCCAACGGGGTAATCGTGATTACCACCAAGCGGGGAGCGGATAACAACAAAGTCAATATTTCTTTCGGCTCCTCTTTGTCGTTGGACCGGCCCAACCGCTTGCACCCCTTGCAGGATACGTACGGACAGGGCTCCAACGGGGTGTACAGCCCGACGGTGGCCAACTCCTGGGGCGATAAAATTGCCAACCGTTCCGGAGAGGCGGACGCAGTGAATACCACCGGCGAACGCTTCGAAGCCTACAACGGGCAGGTTTTCTACCCGATTACCCAGAAGAATTCCCGCGAAACTTTTCAGCAGGAGCGGCAGGATGCCGTCTTCCGTACCGGTACTTACCTCGATAACAACCTGAGTTTGAGCGGGGGCAACGACAAAGGCAATTTCTATCTCAGCCTGGGTGACCTGCGTCAGCAGGGGATTCTGGACGGAACCAGTGATTACAACCGAACCTCGGTTCGTTTCAACAGCCAAAGACAGTTCAACGACATCATCCGCGCCTCGACCAATGCCAATTACGTCCGGACTACTTCCAACCGGGTGCAGCGAAGCAACAGCGTAAACGGGCTCTACATCGGTATGCTCCGTACGCCGGCCGATTTCGACAGCCGGGCCTACAAGGGTGATTATTACGCTAGCTCCGCGGCCAGTGCCATTCCGAACCGGCAGCGTGCCTACCGCAACTACCTGGGGGCTTCGTCCAATCCGATCTACAACGATCCGCTGTGGTCGATCAACGAACAAACCAACTTTTCGGAGGTCGACCGCTTCGTGCTCAGTTCCGAGGTGGTGGTCAGCCCCCTGAAATGGCTTGATCTGACCGCCCGGGGAGGGATTGACAGTTACACGGACCAGCGCCTCACCAACTTCCCGATGTGGTCGGCGGTGGCCAACGGGCTGGGAAGTTTTGAAGAGGAAATGCTGAAAGAAACGGAAATGAACGTTGATTTCATTGGCCGGGCCAGCAAGGACTTCGGGCCGAACGTCACCAGTACGCTGATTGTGGGATACAACGTCAACAACCGGAGGTACAATCGGTTGGGCGGTACGATGACCAACTTCGTGATTCCCGATGCACCGATGAACTTTAGCAACTCCATCCGGGCGAACAATGCGCCTTACAACGAAAGAACCACCCGCCGGACGGCCCGTTTGTATTCTACCGTCAACCTGGGGTTTTATGACCAGTTGTTTCTGAACGTGTCAGCGGCGGGAGAATCCGGTTCTACGTTCGGAAATGTATCCCAATCTACCTTTTACTATCCCTCCGCGGACCTTGCCTGGCAGTTTACGCAATTGCCGGCGCTGAGCAACAGCGGTCTGCTTACGTTCGGTAAGTTACGGGCTTCCTACGGCGTAGTAGGGATACAGCCGGAAGCCTACCGCAATGCCACTACTTTCGAAACGGCGGTTTTTAGTGATTGGGCCAGTGGGCTCAGCGGCACCGGCTACGGGGGCGCCTTTGTACAA
>JACMKY010000550.1 GCA_014379925.1 Cytophagales bacterium
AACGAGCGGGACACCTGCTGGACGTGGCCGGGGGCACGGGGCTGTTCGCCTACGAATGGCTGCTGGCCAACCCGGAATCCACGGCCACGGTGGTGGACCGACCCTCGGTGCTGGCGGTGGCGGCCGAGTTCCTGGACGCGTTTTGCGGGGGTGAGCGAGCGGGGGCCCGGGGCGTAAAGGAACGGGTCGAGTTGCGGCCCGGGGATATGCTGGCCGATGAACTCCCCCGGGCGGACGTGGTGCTGGCGGCCAGCCTTTTCCACGATTGGCCGACCGAGACCTGCGACCGGTTGGCCCACCGGTTCGCCGAAGCCCTCCGTCCCGGCGGCGAGTTGTGGGTCCACGATGCCTTCCTGAACGACGACCTAGACGGTCCGCTCGCCGTGACCGATTATTCGGCGCAGTTATTCTGGGTAACCAAGGGCCGGGCGTACAGCCGGCGCGAGTACCGCCGTTGGCTATCCGGCGCGGGGTTGGTGACCACTGAAGACTACTTTTCTACGGGGATGGATTACGGGTTGATTTGGGCCCGCAAGCCTGGGTAAGCAGCCGTAAGGTCAGGAAGTCGTGCAAAGCGTAACCAAGTATTTACCACTTCGTGACGTATAACTTGCGATTTACTGACTTGCGAGGGTTTTACCCCCGGCGTCAATCAATTTCGTTATCCAGTTTGATCAGCTCGAACAACGCATCCTGGGCGGTTGCGTGCCATTCCTTGAACAACGTCCGTTGTTGCGGTGGCAGCAGGGATTGCGCCTGGGCCGCCGTAACCCGGTCCGGCAACGCGCCGGGGTCAACCCCGAAGTAGGACATCAACGTGTCCGGGTCGTAGTGGATCGTTCCGTGGCGGAAGTGGGCCTCGAACGTTTGTCCCCGGAAATCGAATTCGAATGCGCGCATAGGTTTCAGGCTTGGGTAAAAATCATCCGGCCGGGCAATGCCCAACCAGGCCCAATATTAAAAAGAAAAGACCCGACAACCCAGTAGTTCACTACTCCGGTATAAACTATTCCCTCCCTTTCTTACACGGGTGCTTTACGCAGGAAGCCTGCCCGATTTATTGACTACCCTTTCCGTTTATTTACAATTTAATTCGCCGTTCCGTCCTGGCAACCGCGTTATCCGGCCGGTTTTGCGGCTTAGGCCACGCCGGAATCACCACCGTCGGCCTCCGGGTTTGGGACATTCCCTGACTTCTTTCCCCTAAAACGAACGAGGTTACGGGAAAGAAGTGTTACCGGGTCAGTTCCACCCATTGTTCGAAGGCGCGCCGGACGGATTAATGCATCCTGGAATGGCAATTCAACAGCCGCCGCGCCCGCCCGCGAAGCGAACAGTCGTTGGCGATTGCCCCGATCGGTTTCAACCCGCCCCGCCTTTTTATTTACCGGTTGTCTGCTGATGGGACCTCTTCTTTGGAAAGCCTCGACGGTGGCGGGGTCCGTTTTGTGGGCAGTGAACAAATTTTATGGAATGAAGTTTGCCACTTTACCTGTATAACCCGGTCGGCTTCGTTATGGTACAGAACGATGCGGCCGATTCCATTCGCAACGAAGACGGGCGGCCAACGCAATTTCGTCTTTCATCACCCGGTGAGCGCGCCAAGGGCAAAAGGCAGCCAGGCGACCAAACCCACTTTCAGTGATCAGTCTAATCTTAAAACTAAAATTTTACGGCGTCATGGGAATTTTAGAAAAAATCAAAACGAATTACAACGTGGCGGCCAACGAGATGTCGATGGCCGAGTACCTGGAGCTCTGCCGGAAGGATTCGAAAGCGTACGCCAAGCCAGCCGAACGGATCCTCGACGCAATCGGTGCCCCCGAACTGATCGATACCCGGGAAGAACCGGCGCTCAGCCGCCTTTTTTCCAACAAGGTGATCAAAGTCTACCCCGCTTTCCGGGAGTTTTACGGAATGGAAAGTACCATTGAGCAGATCGTTTCGTACTTCCGGCATTCGGCGCAGGGACTCGAAGAAAGGAAACAGATCCTGTACCTGATGGGACCGGTGGGGGGTGGCAAGAGTTCGCTGGCCGAGAAGCTCAAGCAACTGATGCAGGAAAACCCCGTCTACGTGCTGACGGCGGGGCGCGAGGTAAGCCCGGTCTTCGAGAGTCCCCTGGGTTTGTTTGCCGATTACCGGAACGAGATGGAGGAAGAATACGACATACCGGCCCGGTACGTGCCGGTTTGCATGAGTCCGTGGGCGACCAAACGCCTGCGCCAATTCGGGGGAGACATCAATCAGTTCCGGGTAGCCAAACTGTACCCCTCCATCCAGGACCAGATTGCCGTCGCCAAAACGGAGCCCGGCGACGAGAACAACCAGGACATCTCCACGTTGGTGGGCAAAGTGGACATCCGCAAACTGGCCGACTACCAGCAGAGTGATTCGGATGCGTATTCCTACACGGGCGGCTTGTGTCTGGCCAACCAGGGCATCCTGGAATTCGTGGAAATGTTCAAGGCCCCCATCAAGGTGCTCAATCCGCTGCTCACCGCCACCCAGGAAAACAACTACAAGGGTACCGAACCGATCGGGGCCATTCCCTTCGACGGCATCATCCTGGCGCACTCCAACGAATCCGAGTGGGCCAAGTTCATGAACGACCGCAAAAACGAGGCTTTTCTGGACCGCATCTACAAGGTGCAGGTGCCCTATTGCCTGCGGGTAAGCGAAGAAATCAAGATTTACGAAAAGCTGATCCGGGAAAGTTCGCTGAGCCAGGCCACGTGCGCCCCGAAAACCCTGGAATTGCTCGCCCAGTTTGCCGTTATGTCGCGGCTGAAAGACCCCGAGAACTCCAGCCTGCACGCCAAGATGCGGGTCTACAACGGGGAATCGCTGAAAGACACCGATCCGAATGCCAAGTCGATCCAGGAGTACCGCGACGAAGCGGGTATCAACGAGGGAATGAACGGCGTGTCCACCCGTTTCGCCTTCAAGATCCTTTCCAAGGTGTTCAACTTCGATTCCGACGAAATCGCCGCCAATCCCGTGCACTTGCTCTACGTGCTGGAACAGGAAGTAGTCAAGCTGATGCTGCCCCGGGAAACGGAGGAAAAATACCTGAGCCTGATCAAGTCCGTGCTGGCGAGCCGCTATTCGGAATTCATTTCGGAGGAAATTCAGAAAGCGTACATCGAATCGTACGGCACTTACGGCCAGAACATATTCGAAAAGTACGTGCTCTACTCCGATCACTGGATGCAGAACAACGACTACCGCGACCCCGATTCCGGGGAGATCCTGGACCGCCGGACGCTCAACCAGGAGCTGGAAAAAATTGAGAAGCCCGCCGGCATTGCCAACCCCAAGGATTTCCGGTCCGAAATCACCAACTTCACCCTGCGCTACAAGGCCAGCAACGGCGGCAAATCGCCGCGGTGGGATGCCTACGAAAAAATCCGGGCCGTGATCGAAAAGAAAATTTTCACCAACACCGAAGACCTGTTGCCCGTTATTTCGTTCAGTGCCAAATCCAACGAGGAAGACGAGAAAAAGCACCGGGATTTCCTCAAGCGCATGAAGGACCGGGGCTACACGGCCAAGCAAATCCGCATCCTGGTCGACTGGTTCATGCGCGTGAGAAAAACCATGGCGTAAGGGGAGTTTATAAGTGTATGAGTAAGGGAGTTTATGAGTGGGTAAGATTGGCTATATTAGGCTAGGCGTCCCCGACTGGGCGTCCCCGACTGGGCGTCCCCGACTGGGCGTCCCCGACTAGGCGTCCCCGTACGGCAATTTGCCCGCTCATTGATTCACTGGCTTTTCAACTCATAAGCTCCCTTACTCATACACTCATAAACTCAAAAAATGAGCAACATCATCGACCGGCGGCTCAATTCCCGGGGCAAATCCATCGGCAACCGGCAACGCTTTCTGAAGCGGGTTGAGGAGCAGATCCGGAAGGCACTGCCCGACATCGTCAGCCAGGAAAGCATTCAGGAAAACAGCACCGGGGGAACGGTGAAGGTTCCCGTTAAAGGCATCGACGAGCCGGGCTTCAGCCACGATTCCAAAACCGGCAACAAGCAAGTCGTCCGTCCCGGCAACGACCGTTTCTCGGAGGGAGACCGCGTTCCCAAACCCAAGAACGATGGCCAGGGGGGCGGGGCGGGCGGTCCCGGTTCCAACAGTCCAGAGGTGACCGAGGATGATTTCGTCGTCATTCTCTCGCGCGAGGAATTCCTGCGCTTTTTCTTCGACGACCTGGCACTGCCCAATCTGGTCAAGAAGTTCCTGGAGGACGCGACCAGTTTCCAGAACCGGCGGGCCGGTTTTACCAAGTACGGGGTTCCTTCCCGGCTCAACATCAAGAGCACCTACCAACAGTCGCTGGCCCGGCGGATTTCCCTGCAAGGCATCTACCGGAAGAAGCTCGCGGCGCTGCGGGAGCAACTGCCCGCCACGTCCGACGACGCCGAAAGGGAACGGCTGCAAGCAGAAATCGAGAAGGTCGACCGGCTGGTGAAAACGGTTCCCTTTCTGGAGGACCTCGATTTGCGGTACAACCACTACGAAGCGGTTCCGCTGCCCACCACGTCGGCCGTGATGTTCTGCATTATGGACGTGTCGGGTTCAATGGGGTTCCACGAGAAAGACGTGGCCAAACGATTCTTTACGCTGCTCTACACCTTCCTGACCCGGCAGTACGAAAACGTGGAACTGGTGTTTATCCGCCACCACACGGTCGCCAAGGAAGTGGGCGAAGAAGAATTCTTCAACTCCCGGGAGAGCGGCGGTACGGTGGTGGCCCCGTCGCTGGCCCTGATGCACAAGATCATCACCGAACGGTACAGCACCGGACAGTGGAACATTTACGGGTGCCAGGCTTCGGACGGCGACGTGTGGGCCGATTCGGACGCCAACGAGTCCGCCCGGATGATGAAGGCCGACTTGCTGCCCTTGGTGCAGTACATGGCGTACGTGGAAATCAGCAACCGGGTCAAGAGCAGTTCGCTGTGGCGGGTGTACCATAAACTGGCCGACGAAAAGCTTTTTTCCGTGCGGAAGATTTACGAAACCCACGAGATATGGCCGGTTTTCCGGGGGCTTTTCAAAAAGACCAACGTGTTGGAAGATTGATGACAGTAGGCAGTAGGCAGTATTCAGCCGATGAAACATTGTTTCCGGGCCGTTTGACGCGGTTGCGTACGTAGCATTTCATTTTGGTACAAGGATTTATGGTAAGCAAGCAAGTATGCCGAAGCCTGTTCAGCAATCCTACCTGGGATTACCGCACCCTGGCGGCCGCCGACGAAGTGACCAGCCACATCGGGTCGACGTACCTGAAGCTGACTACCTATCCCAATCAGATTGAGATTGTCACTTCGGAACAGATGCTGGACGCCTATTCGTTGATCGGGTTGCCCACCTCCTATCCCCACTGGAAATTCGGGAAGGACTTCGTCATCAACCAGAACAGCTACGTCAAGGGGCGATCCGCCTTGTCCTACGAAATGGTGATCAACTCCAACCCGTGTATCAGCTACAACATGGAGAACAACACCACGTGCATGATGGTGCTCGTCATCGCCCACGCCTGCCAGGGACACAACGCGTTTTTTGCCAACAACTACCTCTTCAAGGAATGGACTTCCGCCGATTCGATCCTGGATTACATGGCTTTCGCCCGCGAGTACATCCTGGGTTGCGAAGACGAATACGGGGCGGAAGAAGTGGAGAGGGTACTGGATGCCTGCCACGCCCTGATGCACTACGGCGTTGACAAGTACCGGAAGCCTGCCAAGGTATCGGCGCTCCAGGAAAAGGAACGGATGAAAAGACGCGTCAGCGCGCGGCACGAAAACTACAACGAACTGTGGCGGACCTTGCCCGGTGCGGGCGGGTCCAACGGAGCCAATCCGGCCGTCAATCAACCTTTTCCGGACGAACCGGAAGAGAACATTCTTTACTTCATTGAAAAAAACGCCCCGACCATGCCGGTCTGGAAGCGGGAAATCGTGCGGATTGTCCGCAAGGTGGCCCAGTACTTCTACCCGCAGGGCATGACCAAGGTGATGAACGAGGGGTTTGCCACCTTTGTCCATTACCACCTCATCAACCGGATGTTTGACGAGGGATACGTGGACGACGGATTCATGCTCGAGTTTCTCCACAGCCACAGTTCGGTGCTTTACCAGCCGGCCTACAACAGCCGCTCTTTCTCGGGCCTGAATCCCTACACGCTGGGATACCACATTTTCACGGACATCAAACGCATCTGCCAGCTGCCCACCGACGAAGACAAGCAGTGGTTTCCGGACCTGATCGGCAAGGACTGGCTGGAAGAAGTCCACTACGCCATGAACAACTTCCGGGATGACAGCTTCATCCTGCAGTACCTGTCGCCGAAGGTGATCCGCGACCTGAAATTGTTCGTGGTGCTGGACGAGGAAAAAAAGGAGGACTACCAGGTAAACGCGATCCACGACGAACGGGGGTACCGAAGGGTAAGGAATGCGCTCAGCGAACAGTACAAACGGTCGTTCCACGTGCCGGAGATCCAGGTCGAAAAAGTGGACCGGCACGCCACCAACACCCTGCACCTGACCCACCGGATCGCGCACGACCGGAAGCTGGACGCCAAAGAAACCCAGCTTACCTTGAAACACCTCCGGTATTTGTGGGAGTTTCCGGTGCAGCTCAGTTCCAAAAACAAGCTGGATATCAACGAGGAAGTTTTTGATTGTCCCTGATGGGTTGGGAAATTGCGTTGGTGCTGGGCCTGCTGATCGCGGCGATCGGGCTGTTTTCAACCGAAAAACTGTCGGTGGACCTGGTCACCCTCGCGCTGCTGATCATCCTCATTGCCTGCGGCATCTTGTCCACCGGCGAAGCCTTCGCCGGTTTCAGCAGCGATTTCGTCATCATCCTGGCCTGCCTGTTCGTGGTCACCTCCGCCCTGGAGACCTCCGGCCTGTTGGACGTGCTCATTGGCCGCTTCGTTACGTCCCAGACCACCAGCGCCAACGGGTTGCTGTTTCACCTGATGTGGTTTACCTCCCTGGTCGGGGCCTTCCTCAACAACACCACCATCACGGCCATGCTGATCAATCCCGTGCTGGGACTGGCCCGGAAAACCAACACCAGTCCCTCCAAACTGATGATTCCCCTGGCGTATTCGGCCATTGTGGGCGGCAACTGCACCTTGATCGGTACTTCCACCAACGTAGCCGTGAGCGGTTACTTGGCCAAGAACGGAATGCCCCCCCTGGGCATGTTCGAAATCTTTCCCATCGGTGTCATCGTTACCGTGATTTTCATGGCCTACATGATGACCATTGGCAAGAAACTCCTTCCCGATGCCAAGCCTACCGACCTGGAAGACAGCTACGCGTTGCGGGATTATTTGAGTGAAGTCGTCATCATGCCCGCCTCGCCGCTGATTGGTCAGAAAGTGTTCGAATCGAACCTGTCGCGGTTGGATTTTCGCATCCTGGGCCTCATCCGCAACCAGCTGGAGTTTGCCCCCACTCCCGGGACCCGAATGGAGCAGGGAGACCTGCTGCTGGTGGAAGGGAAAATGGAGGAGCTCTTGAAAGTGAAGGAAACCAATGGCATCCAGTTGAAAGCCGACACGCTGGATTTCTACGATGCCAAAGCGGGGGAACTCCGGTTGGGAGAAGTGCTGCTGCCGGCCCGCTCCACGCTGGTGAACCGGACAATCCGGGAAATCAACTTCCGGCAACGGTTCGGGCTGGTGGTGATGGCCATTCACCGGTCGGGTCAGACCTTGCACGACAAGGTCAGCAACATTGAGTTGCTGGTGGGGGATCTGATGCTGGTGCAGGGCGCGCAGGAGCGGTTTACTTTCCTCAAAAAGAGCCGCGATCTCATTATCCTCGACGAATACAAGCCGACTTTCAACGCCCGGCGGAAAGGATTGCTCACGCTGGTTTTCTTCGTGGCTGCCATCGTGGTTGGCACACTGGGCCTGGTGCCCTTGTCGGTGGCTTTTCTGACGGCGGCCGTGCTGACGGTGCTCATCAAAGCCATCACGGTAGAGCAGGCCTATTCGAGCATCGACTGGCGGCTGCTGATCCTGATCGGGGGCATGAGTGCCTTCGGAACGGCCATGGCCCACACCGGAACGGACGTTTTCTTGTCGGTCAAGATGGTGAACCTGTTCAAACCGTTCGGCACCACCGGGGTGTTGGCCGGGTTCATCCTGCTGACGGTACTGCTCACCCAGCCCATGTCCAACGCGGGAGCGGCGCTGGTGGTGCTGCCGATCGCCCTGCAAACGGCCGGTGAGCTCCACGTCAACCCGCGCACCTTCGCGATGGCGGTGATGTTGTCGGCCTCGGTGAGCTTGATTACGCCCTTCGAGCCTTCCTGCATCCTGGTGTACGGACCGGGGAAATACCGGTTCGTCGATTTCCTGAAGGTTGGCACGGGCATCACCCTGCTGTTGATGATCGCGTTGCTGCTGCTGGTTCCCTACTACTGGCCGCTCTGAAATGAGTGATGGGTTGTCAACCGCAAGGCACCTCCTCACTGCTTACCACCCCGCTCCCCGGGTCTTGGTGCGGATGCGGCAGAGGTACATATCGGCGGTAATGTAGAGGGTGGAGCCGTCGTCGCCCCAGGCGCAGTTGGCGGTGCGTTCGCCGGTGTCGATTCTTCCCAAGTGCGTGCCATCCGGCGCGAAGACGTGTACGCCACCCGGTCCGGTAGCAAACAGGTTGCCCTTCGCATCCGTTTTCATCCCGTCGGGCAATCCTGGCAGTTGCTTGGTCAACGGGGTGGCATCGTAGAAAACCCGGCTTTTGCCCAGCGTTCCGTCGGGCAGCACGGGGAAGGATTTCCAAATCGCGCGTTGCGGGTCGGACTGGGCCACGTACAGCGTTTTTTCGTCGGGGGAGAAAACCAAGCCGTTGGGCCGGGTCATTTCTTTGGTGAGCAGCGTTACCCGGCCATCGGTGGCGAGGCGATAAACGCCGCAGAAATCCAGTTCACGGCGCGGATCGTCCCACTTCAGGGGCAGGCCGTAGGGTGGGTCGGTGAAGTAGAGGTCGCCGCTCGACTGGTAAACGGCGTCGTTGGGGCTGTTCAGCCGTTTTCCCTGGTAGGCCTCCACCAGGGTTTGTTTGACGCCGTCTTTCGAGCGGACGGAGAGGCGGCGGTCGCCGTGCTCGCAGAAAACCAGGTTGCCTTCCGCGTTGAGCAGCAGTCCGTTGCTGCCCGGTTCGTCGCCGTACGGGGCGGTGCCCGTGTAGCCCGAGGGCTTCAGGAAAACGTTTACTCCTTCCCCTTCCTTCCACCGCATCACGGCGTTGTTGGGGACATCGGAAAAAAGCAGGTACCCGCCTTCCTTGATCCAGACGGGACCCTCGGTCCACTCAAAGCCCGCCGCCAGCACTTCCACCTTGGCATCGGCCGCGATGAGTTGATCGAGCAAAGGACTGTCGCGAACGATTTTACCCAAAGTAGGGTACTTCTTGGAAACCGGTCCGGGAATCTGTCCGGACGAAGTCTGGGCAAGCGCCAGGCAGCAAACAAAGAGGTAACAAGCCCGGAGGAAGGAGATGGTCATAGGATTGAATGGTGAACGCCCAAGGTACGGAATTGAATCGAAAACGGACCAATCATCCTCACTGGCCAAGCAAAGGGCGGGCGTTCCGGGTTCTGAGAACCCCAAACGTCCGCCCTTTTGTTAACCGACTGCTTACTGCTTCACCAGCTTTTCCTTGAATACCTTCCGGAACTTCTCCACTTTGGGTCGGATCACGTAGCTGCAGTACGATTCGTTGCCGTGGCGTTTGAAGTAGTTCTGGTGGTAATCTTCCGCCGGAGAATAATTGGCCAGCGGTTCGATGGCCGTGACGATCGGCGCGTCGAACGTGCCGGAGGCATTCAACTCCTGCTTGTACCTCTCCGCTAAAACCTGCTGCTGGTCGTTGTGGTAGAAAATTACCGAGCGGTACTGCGGGCCGACGTCGTTGCCTTGGCGGTTGAGCGTCGTGGGATCGTGGGTTTGCCAGAAGATTTCGAGCAGTTCGTCGTAGCTGACCTTTTTCGGATCGTACGTAATCTGGAGGACTTCGGCGTGGCCGGTCGTGGAAATATCATCGGTTTCGGTCGG
>JACMKY010000071.1 GCA_014379925.1 Cytophagales bacterium
CTCAGCGAAAGGATGTACCTGACCATCACAGTCGCTTCCTCCCGGGTGTGAAGTGGGTGCGCCGCCATGACGTTCTTGCCCCAGTTGACATTGCCCCCCATCAGGATCTTGTCCGCCAGCGTGTCCCTCACCTGCTTGCCCTGGTAGCGTTCGGCCACCGCGACGTAGCTCGGTCCGATGGATTTTTTGCTCACGTCGTGGCAGGATTTGCAATCGCTGTTGGCGACCAGGTTCTTGCCCTTCAGAAACCGCACCCCGCCCGTCAGTTGGGTGTTGGAAGCCAGCAGGGCCAGGTCTTTGCCCTCTTTCAGGTAATCAAAGGACACGAACACGGCCGTCGAGTCAATGCCCTCCTGCTCCGTGCCGTCTTCCTTGTCCGATACGGTTACCCGGTAGTCCAGCTTCTGGTTGTCGTAGTAGAATGAGCGGTTGGCTCCCCCCAGCTCGACGGCTACCCGGGGCCTTTCGTTCCCCACTTTTATTTCCAGTTCGGCCGTGGTTTGCTTGCCTGCGCGGTCGGTGACGGTAACGCTGGGCCGGTAAACGCCGGGTTTGGTGTACGTCACGGTAGTGCGCGCTTGGCCGCCGTTGCCGCCCGCTTCCCCCACGTTCCAGGCGTAACTCAGTTGGTCGTTGGGGTCGTAGTCGAAGGATTTTTCGGCCGACAGGGCCACGGTGAGCGGCGCGGCGCCCACGGTCTGGTCGGCCGTCAGCCGGGCAACGGGTTGACGATTGCCTTCTACGTAGGTGATCTTCACCAGCCGCGCGTCCGGGTTGTGCTCAAAGTAGTTGGCTCCGTACTGCAACACGTACAGCGCGCCGTCGGGGCCGAACTTCATGTCGATGGGTTTGTACCAGTCCTGCTCGGGCAGGAAAGACTCGATCCGGGCCAGGTCACCCTTTTCGTCGAACGACACCGTTTTTACCCAACTGCGCGCCCACTCGTAGATGAAGAGTTTTCCGTCGTAGTATGCGGGAAAGCGCGTGGCCGCCGGGAAGTCCTCGGCGTGGTAAACCGGGCCGGCCATGGCGCTCCGCGACCCCTTTCCCAGGATGGGAAACTCCCGCGACTCGCCGTACGGATACCAGATCATCGGCTTTTGGGCCGGTGGCAGCACTTTGGCGCCCGTGTTGTTGGGGGACGTATTTTCGGGCCGCTCGGGATTGAACCGGGCACCAATCGCACTGGTGGCGAAATCGAAGTCGGCGTAGGCTTGGTTGTCGGCCACGAAGTAGGGCCAGCCGTAGTTGCCCGGTTTTTTGGCCTGGTTGAACTCGTCGTGGCTTTGCGGTCCCCGTTCGGAGGTTACGCCCCCGTCCGGACCCACGTCGCCCCAGTACAGGTAGCCGGTGCGGTCGTCCACGCTGAAGCGGAAGGCATTGCGGGTGCCCATTACGTAAATCTCCGGTTTGCCCTGCGAACCGTCCTTCGGAAACAGGTTGCCGTCCGGGATGGAGTAGGTACCGTCGGGCTCGGGGTGGATACGCAGGATTTTGCCCCGCAAATCGTGGGTGTTGCCGGATGATTTCTGGGCGTCGAAGGGCGCGCGTCCGGGGCGTTCGTCGAGCGGGGTAAACCCGTCCGATTCCTTGGAGCTGGTGTTATCGCCGGTGGAGATGTAGAGGTTGCCGTTGGGACCGAACTCCAGGTGGCCTCCCGAGTGACAACAGGTTTCGCGCTGGGTGGGGATCTCAAAAACGATCTTCTCCGAGCCCATCACCAGGCTGTCGCCAATGAGCTCGAACCGCGACACGTTTTGTTTGGGGACTTTACCGGCGGGCGAGTAGTTGACGTAAATCCAGTGATTTTGTTCGTAATTCGGGTCCAGGGCGACGCCCAGCATGCCGTCCTCGTAGTTGCCCGTGATGCTGACGTCGAACTTGGCAATCACCCTGGCTTTCTTCCGGGCCGGGTCGTAGAGTTTGACGTCACCCCGGCGCTCGATGTACAGCACGCGGCCATCCGGAAAGATGACCATTTCCATCGGTTCGTACTGGTAGGTATCCAGCACCTCCGTGACGAAGCGGCTCGATTCCGGCGTCCGTTGGGTCGTAGCCCGGGCGTAGTCGGGGACACTCTTTCCGGCGGCGAACTTCAGGCCCTTGCCAAGCGACTTTCCCAGCGCTTCGGACGGGAGATCCGCCGCGGCCTGCGCAAAATAGGCCCGGCCACCGTCGTACTTGGTTTGCCACGGCGTTTTGGCCGACGCCAACCGGCTCCGGCTCAGGGCGTCGTACCAGGGCCAGTTCCGTACCGTATCGGTGGCCGCATTCAAGGCCATTAGTCCCCCCCCGGCCTGCACGTAGCGCTCCAGGTCAGCCTGTTGCCGGTAGTCTAACGTCTCCAATGGAAGGTGCAGGAAAACCACCGCGCGGTATTGCCGGATTGAATCTTCCGTGAAGCAAGCCGTACCGACGGCGGTATCCATCGCCATTCCCAGGTCATTGCTCACGTTTCGGAGCCGTTCCAGGTAGGCCAGGCGAGCCGATTCGTTGCTGCCGGGTTGGAAAAGAACCAATACCTTCGGCGGGTTGCTCCGGAAAGAGAATGCCATCAATAGAATGGCCAGGCACGTGCCGGCCAGCGCGGACCAACGGACGGCCGGGGAAACGGGTAAGAATGAACGCATAGCAGGTTGGATTGGATCAGAAAACTTTCGCCCGTCTACGACAAGTAAGTCCCTTCCCGCATAACGGGCCGGAGAAGCCAATTGTTTTTGGGGATGGGCGGATTCAACCCGGGAAATACCCATTGGAATCGAGGCAACCCGCCCGGCGCCTCAAACCCCGGACGGATTGTGCGTACGCGTCAAACGGTCAGCTTTTTCAGATTCTGGTAGCTGATCCGGATGGACTCCAGGGGCGGGCGTTTGCAGACATCCTGCTCGACGAAGAAGTGGAGCAGACCGGCGGTTTTTTGGGCGTCGAAAATCCGTTGGAAGTCAATTGAGCCCGTGCCCACTTCGGCGAAGCTCCGTTCGGCGCTCTTCTCCATGTCCTTGACGTGCCACATCGGAAAGCGGCCGGGATTTTCCTGGAAAAGCTTCACCGGGTCTTTCCCGGCGTAACTGACCCAGTAGAGGTCGAGCTCCATCTTCACCAGTTTCGGGTCAGTTTCCTTGAGGATCATCTCGTAGGGAACCTGGCCTTCCAGCGGTTCGAATTCAAAAGCGTGGTTGTGGTAAGCGAACTGGATGCCGCCCTTTCTGCACACCTCGGCCGACTTGCTGAGCAGCTCGACGTGTCGTTTGTAATCGTCCAGCTTGGTGCGTTCGTCGGGAAACAGAAACGCGCAAACCATGTACTTCTGTCCCACCTCGGCGGCGTGGGCCACGGCCCGGTCCCAGTCGTTTTTCAGGGTGCCTTTCACCGTTGGATTGGTGTTGCCGGTTGTGTAGTGGCCGCTCGGTGCCGACAGGCCCAGGCCCTTGAGAATGGACCGGAATTCCTTGGGACTTTTGCCGAAAAACTTTCCGTCGGTGTAGCCAAACAGTTCCACCTCCCGGTAACCGATGGCGGCCACTTTCTGGAGGGTTCCCATCAGGTCCTTGGGCAGTTCGTTGCGCAGGGTGTAGAGCTGGAGTCCCGTCTTGGCGGGGGACTTGCCAAACGCGTCAAGCTTGGTCAGCAAGGGCGCGGTTAAGACCAACGTGCTGGCCCTCAGAAATTGCTGGCGGGTTACTTTTTTGGTGAAGGACATCGGAATGGAATCTGAGCGTTGATGAGATAGCTGGGAAGAGAAATGAATGTCGAACGGATGAATGTCCAATGACCAATATCGAAGGGAAGAATTGTTTACTTCGACCGGTCCGCCGATGCGGTTCTTCTCGGTCCGCCGGGGACGCCTAGTCGCGCGGTCCGAAATTCCCTTCCTATTTACTGGCTGCCTCGCCGGTGAGGTCAGTGTTGCTGACGAAGGCTATTTTTTTGCTGTCCGGCGACCACGACGGCGTGTTGATGGTGCCCTGGCCACCGTAAAGGTAGGCAATTACTTTGGGGGTTCCTCCGCTGGTTGGCATGAAGCGCAGGTATACGTGCTTGTAGGGAGGATGGCTGCCGGCTTCCACTTCGTCCTTCAGAAACGAGAGGAACACCATCGACTTGCCATCCGGAGAAAGGTGGGCGAACCAGTCGTGGAATTCGCCGTCAGTAACGGCTTCCTGGTCGCGGCCGTCGGGCTTCATGCGCCAGATTCGCATCGGGCCGCTGCGGTTGGAATTGAAGTAGATGTACTTGCCGTCGGGCGAGTATTCCGGCCCGTCGTCGAGGCCCTTGGCATCGGTCAGCCGCACTTCCGCCCCGCCGGTGGCCGGCACCTGGTAGACGTCGTACTCGTTGTTGCGGGAGCCGCAAAACACCAGACTTTTGCCATCCGGCGACCAGCCGTGCAGGTAGGAGGGACCCTTGGGCGTGATCTGCTTGGGGGTTCCCCCCGCCACGGGCACGGTGTAAATGATGGATCCACCCAGTTCCTGCACCCCACTGCTCAGGCCCAGCGTCTTGCCGTCGAAGGAGAGCACGTGGTCGTTGTTGTTGTTCTTGACCGGGCCGGTGTTGAGCACTTTCGGCTGGCGCTTGGCCAGATCAAAAGCGTACATCAACCCTTCGCTGTTGTAGAGGAGGGTCTTGCCGTCGGGGGTCCAGTTGGGGGCTTGGATCGAGTTGGGTGCCGTGTAGACGATCTCGCGGTTGCCAGTGGCCACCTCCAGAATTTCCAGGTGGCTGCCCAGTTTCATCTGGTTGGGGGGAGCGCTGGCCGAGACTGGCACCGTGATGCGGACGTCCCGGTAAATGCCCTTCTCAACGACCTCCTTGTTGTGCGAACCCACGAACAGGCCCACGTACACTTCCTCACCCAAATCTAAATCCGCTACCTGCTCCGTCACGAACGGTTCACCGAACCTGGCCACCCGCATGGTGTACGTGGTGCCGCGTCGTTCCAGCTCAATAACGTCGGCGCCGGTGAGTTTAGAGCGGATTTCCCTGGTCGAGTCGCCGGCCGTTTTCCGGAACTGCAACGAGGTAAGGCCGTCGCCGTGAACGACGGCGTTGATGTGGGAAGCGTTTCCCTCCAGGTTGGTGCGCACCATCCAGCCGACCTTGCGGTGCAACTCCACGCCCTTGCCCACCAGCCGGGCCCGGGTGTGGAGGATGAAATCGCCTTTCATGCGTTTCCACAGGAAATGGAACTCATCGTGGTCGAGCCAGATGTTGTAGCCGGCCCCGGCCACTTCGTACTGCTGGGTTTTGGGATCGTAGGTGGCTGAGCCGGGCTTTACGCCGGTACCTACGTCGCCGTGTCCATCGAAGATGCCCACCTTCTGGC